>CALARO010000261.1 GCA_937888935.1 uncultured Clostridia bacterium | reverse complement strand
ACTTATCGCACACCGCCACGATTTCCGCTTCTTCGCATGCCATCATCGACCACAACAAGCCCATGCCGCGCTGCCCTAATCCGATCACACCGACTTTTACTTTTTTCATACCGAAATCCTCGTATTGTTTTTTCGCATTGCCGCCGCGCTTTTCGCTTTCTCTTGGCGGCACACTATTATTATAACTTATCGGGAATTATATGTCTATACAATTATTGATATAATTTATTTGAATTTCGATATTCTTCTTGTTTTTCGCGGCGGCTTTTATTCGCCGCGCGCGATTTCGCCGCGGATAATTCGGGCGAGATTTTTTGAAAGAATCCGGCGGGTATCGTCGTCTGCGAGCGAAAAACGGTTGCCGTCGTATGGCGCGGAAAGATAATTCCATACGCAATAAGGAATTTCGTTTTCCAGCAAAATACCGATCACGTCGCGCAGCCAATTTTCGCGCCATTCCGTTTTCGCGTGGCGGATCGTGCCGAATTCGCCGCACCACAAAATTTGATCGGGGTGCGCTTTTTTAAATTCGATTGCGGGGGCAAGCGCGGCGCGAAGATGGCGTTCGTCCATTTTTTCGAAACCCGCATAGGCGTTTTTTTCGCCCGAAACCGTGCGCCGATAATCGCGATACCGCTCGATGTCGCACGGGTACGGCATTTCGCGATTATAATAGCACGGCGCGGCTTGCAGCACCCCGCGCTGATGCGTAAACTCGAACGGTTCGTAAAAGTGAAACGTGTAAATTATGTTTTCGTCATCGAAAATTTTCAGATCTTTCAGCGTTGTGCAGGAATTCCAGCAGGTTGAGCCG
Organism: uncultured Clostridia bacterium; assembly: GCA_937888935.1. GTDB lineage: Bacteria > Bacillota > Clostridia > Christensenellales > Borkfalkiaceae > Scatosoma. Next base: position 4,342 of record CALARO010000261.1, on the reverse strand, counting down.
AGAATGATTTTTCTTTCGCCGTTCATGGCGCGCAGAGCGGAAATCGTGCGGCACGCAAGATCGTTCCATAATTCGGGCGGCTCGTCGCGCACTTCGTTTAAAAGCACGAACGCAAGCCCCGGCTTTGCCGCATACCGCCGTTCCATCGCCTGCCAAAAACCGATAAATCCTTCCTGCAACGCCGTATCTTGCAGCAGCGAACGATTTTCGGAAATATCGCAATAATTGCCCACCGCTTTGTGCAGATTTAATACCACATTCAGGCCGTACTTTTCGCACCGGTCGATAAAGCGATCAATCAGCGCAACGATCTCTTCGCGGAACGCGCCGCTTTCTTCTTGCAGCACGATCTGATCGAACGCCAGGCGGATATGATCCATGCCGAGCGAAGCGATATATTTCACGTCTTTTTCCGTGATGTAGGCAGCGAAATGCTCGCGATCGCCGATAGTGATGCCTTGCGCCACTCTTCGGGCAGCACGTTGAAACGCTTATAATTCGTAAGCCAGCCGCCTAACCCCATGCCGCGTTCGAAACCCGTAAATTTTTGCATATTTTTCCCCTATTGTTTGGTTTTTTCTGTTGATTTTTCTGCCGATTCTTCTGCCGCGCGGCGGTTTTTGTATTCTTTCGGCGTTTGCCCCGTCAGCTTTTTAAAGCATTTCGAAAAGTACAGACAATCGTTGAAACCCGAAGCGTAAGCGACTTCGTTTACGCGCATTTTCCCGCCGTAAGCGTTGAATAAATCGCAGGCAAAAGAAATTCTCAGCCGCGTGAGATACTGCACGGGCGTGCAGTCGTAGCTTTTTTTGAATAAAACGCGCAGATGATCTTCGCTTGCGCCGTGCGCCGAAAGCTCGCCCGAAAGATTAAAATCGGCGTTTTCAACGTTGCTCACCAACGTTCTCCGCACCGCTTCCGCCCTGCCGTCCGACGAAGATAAAAGCAAACTTGCGATCAGCTCGCGATACGCGTTGTACAGTCCGACAAGCACGTTTTCGTTGCCCGAAGCCCTGCCGATATACGCGCGCAGCAGCATTTGCGCAAGCGACTGCGCGTCGCATTGTTCGTTGTCTTCGCCGCACAGAACGGACGTTTCCGAAAGCAGCCGATCGGCGGTATGTACGCAAATGTTTTTGAAGCCGTTTTCCGATACCGAGCGATGCCTTACGCGCGGCGGAATGAGCAAAATCATGCCTTTTTGAAAAGGAAAATCGCCGCAATCCGTCAGCATTTTTCCGTTGCCGTAAAGGTAGCAGACGATTTCGTATTCTTCGTGTTCGTGCCGGGGGGGGGGGGGACTTTTTCAGATGATCGGGTGTGATGGTAATGAGCATTTTTTCGCCTTGTTTCAGCCGTTTTTTCAGCCGATCCGATACAAGTATAGTATATTATTCCGCGATTTTCAAGGATAAAACCGTTAAAAAATATGGAATTTTCCGAGATTTATATTTTTCGGCAAAAAAAAATCGCCTTGCCCCGATTTCATTTTTGGCAAAAAATGGAACAAAAGAAAGGCTGTATATTCGACTTATTTCCTTATTAAAAAACAATTGAGTGACAGCGCGCTTCAAAAGCGAGCAGTACAAGGAAAGCCAAATTTTTATTTTAAGTTACAGCGCGCGTCAGAAACAAGCAAGACGCGAAGTGCGAGCATTTCCGAGCGGGAGCGTACAAGTAGTACGTGACCCGAGAAAAGCGGAACACGACAAAGTATTGCGAAGTTTATAACGCGCGCATTTGCATGCGACGCTTTTCAAGCGTGCCTTATATTTTCAAGCGCGCCTTACAAATATTGAGATACGGCATACGACAGCCGATCTATCACTTCATACAAATCCCCGCTCAGCATGCAGCCTGCGGCGCGCACGTGTCCGCCGCCGCCGAATGTGCCGGCAAGCTTATTCACGTCCGCATACATTTTCGAGCGCAGCGAAATTTTATACTGCCCTTTCTTCACTTCCATGATCGAAGCGCAGATTTCCACGCCGTCCACCGAAAGCGGAAAATCCACAAACCCTTCCGTTGCGCCCTGATCCGCGTCGTGCCGTTCCAGCATCTCGCGCGTGATCACGATATACGCAAAACGATCTTCGAAATCGAATTTCATTTTGCTCATCGTTTCGCCGTACAAAAGCGCGCGCACTTTCGATTGCTTTTTAAAAATGGTGTATTGCAGCGTTGCCACGTCTGCCCCCGCCGCCGCAAGATACGCCCCCGCCGCAAACGTTTCTTCCGTTACGTCGTCGTGCGAAAAACCGCCCGAGTCGGTGAGCAAGCCGATCATCAGAAGATTCGCCGTTTCTTTATCGATCTTCGCTCCGAGCGACAACAAAAGTCCGAGCATATTCATGCAATTCGCCGAGCATACCCGCACGAAATTCTCTTTCGCATAGCGCGTGTTCGATACATGGTGATCGATATTCACCGTGTGCGCGCGCGCGCCGGCAAGGTAAAACGCTTCGCTCGCCGCGCCGAGCCGCGCTATATCCGCGCTGTCTACGGCGATATACAAATCGGCGTCGCCCGGAAGTTCCCTTTCGAGCCACGCCGTTTCTTTAATAAACGCAAGATTAGACGGCACTTCCGATTCGTCGCACACCACACAGCTTTTGCCCATGTCTTTTAATACGCGCGCAAGCGAAAGCGCGCTGCCGAACGCGTCGCCGTCCGGGCGTATATGCGTTACCACCGCGATTTTTTTCGCGGCTTCTATTCTACCTTTCAGCCGAGCGAAAAACGCCCGCTCGTCCTCGGAAAAAAATTTCAGAATATCCGTCATATTTTTATTTTTCTTCGCCGCCGTTGTCGCCGCCGGTTTTTTCACCGCCGCCGTTCCCGTCGTCATTCCCGTTGCCGCCGTTGCCGCCGTTTTCGGGTACGGGCGATTCTTCCGCATGAATTTTCTTGAACAGCTCGTCCATTTTCGAGCCGTATTCCATGCTTTTATCCCACTTGAACGTGATTGCCGGCACGGTGCGCATACGCATCACCTGTGCAAGCTCGTGGCGGATAAACGGCGCGTTTTCCTGCAAAATCATAAAATCGCGCTTCTTCGTTTCTTCCGAGCCGGAATAAATGCTCACGTACACGTTCGCCGTTTTCAGATCGGGCGCAACGTCCGCTTCCGTCACGGAAATCAACCCGGAAAGCCGCGGATCGCGATTTTTCAGTTTGCCCGAAATAATCGCGCTGATTTCTTTTTGGTACTCGCCGTTTAAGCGCGATGTTCTCGCTACTTTCATTCCGCTTTGATTTCCTCCGTAACGTAACATTCGATAATATCGCCCACGCGGATTTCGTTAAACCCGTTGATCGCGCAGCCGCATTCGTAGCCGTAATTCACTTCTTTCACGTCGTCTTTGAAACGCTTCAACTGCTTCACGCCGCCTTCGCAGATCATAATGTCGTCGCGGTAAATACGAAGCTTGCCGCCGCGCACGATCTTGCCTTCCGTTACGTAGCAACCCGCAACCGTACCCACGCCCGTGATCTGGAACGTCTGCCGCACTTCGCATTTGCCCGTAAGCACATCCTGCGTTTTCGGCGTAAGCATACCCTTCAACGCCTTTTCGATATCGTCGAGCAGCTCGTAGATAATGCGGTACATTCTCACGTCTACCTTCGAAGTTTCCGCAAGCTTTTTCGCTTTCGCGTCCGGCCGCACGTTGAATCCGATGATAATCGCGTTCGCGCTTTCCGCAAGCATCACGTCGCTTTCGTTGATCGCGCCCGCCTGCGCGTGAATCACTTTCACCCGCACTTCTTCGTTCGACATCTTTTCCAGCGACTGCTTCACCGCTTCCACGCTGCCCTGTACGTCCGCCTTGATGATCAGGTTCAGATTCTTCATCTTGCCTTCTTCCACCTGCGCGAACACGTCGTCTAAGGTTACGTGTCCCTGCTCTTTGATCATGCTTTCGCGCTCTTTGTTCTTGCGCTCTTCCTGCACCTGTTTCATCAGGCTCTGATCCACCGCCACGATACTGTCGCCTGCGTTCGGCACGTCTTCCAGGCCAAGCACCGATACCGCCATCGACGGGCCTGCCGCTTTCACGGGTTTGCCCTTATCGTCGAACATGGCGCGCACTCTGCCCATCGTAGTACCCGAAAGGATATTGTCGCCCGTGTGCAGCGTGCCGTTCTGCACGATAATGCTCGCCACCGGCCCTTTGCCTTTATCAAGCCGCGCTTCGATGATCGTGCCTTTCGCTTCCCTGTCCGGGTTGGCTTTGAGTTCCTGCATTTCCGCCACGAGATTGATCGCGTCGAGCAGGCTGTCGATCCCCATGCCCGTCTTTGCCGAAACGGGTACGATCATCACGTCGCCGCCCCATTCTTC
>CALARO010000260.1 GCA_937888935.1 uncultured Clostridia bacterium | reverse complement strand
TCGCGTATACACCCCGCCCGATGTCTGCCGTCAGTTTATCCGTGCGTTTTTTATAGAAACTTTCCGAAAATTCGGGCGTAAGCACCAGCGAAACCGAGCCGATAAACGTGGAAGGGATCGAAAGCACGGGCATCGCCATGCCAGCCGCCACGCCGAATGTGCGCAACGCTTCCGAAGCGGATAAGCCGGAACGGATCAGCATCGCGGGCAGAATCACGGCAACGGCAGAGCCGATCAGCGTAGAACAGGCGCGCACCGCCGTGATGGGCGTGGCGGAAGAAAAAAGCGTCTTGAATTGCGTTTTCGGCGAGCGGATTTTCCCGCCGCCCACGAAAAACAGAAGCACCGAAGCCGTAAACGAAGCGAAGTAAGAAATCACCACGGCAAGGCAGGCAAAATGCGTGCCGCGCGCCACCGCGCCCGCCGCGCCGCCGAAGTTATCGGGCGAAAAATGCCCGAGCAGCAATACGCCCGCAATCACCATCACCGTTTCTTCGAAAAGCTCGGTGAGCGCGGGTTGAAAAAATTTTTTATCGCCCCAGAAACTGCCGCGAATGTCCGCGTACACGCAGGTGAAAGGCAAGCCGATCAGAAGCAGCGTGAAAAGTGGAATACACCGCTCGTCGGAAAAGAGAAACCCCGTCCGCTTGCCGAAAAGAAAGAAAAAAAGGCATACGGGCAGCGTTAAAAGCAGCGAAAAGCAAACGCCCGCCGCCAGCGCGCAGTCGCCGTTTTCCCGTTTTCCTTCGGCGTAGCCTTTCGTTTTCAGGCGGGAAATCGTCACGGGAATCCCGCCCGTGCCGATCGTTAAAAATACGGCGAATAAAGAAAGAGCCACCTGATACAGTCCCAATCCTTCCGCGCCGATAAAGCGCGCAAGCACGATGCGGTACAAAAATCCGAGCGTTCTTTCGATTGCCGATAAAATCGTGATAATCGCTGTGGTTTTATAAACGTTGTTTCGCATATAATATTGTACTGAGCCGAGCCGCGTTTTATGAAACCGCAGTGCAAAAAACGCGGACAAAGCTCGCAAAAAAACATAGCCGAATGGAAATAAGCTTGTTTTCATTCGGCTAAGGGGGTGTATAAAAAATGCTCTTTATCAAAATTCCCGTATATTATAAGGTGAAAGCGGGGCAGACGTTACGGTCTGTGGCGGAAGCGTTTTCCGTGCCGGAAACGCGCGTTGTTTACGATAATTCGCTCACGGGCGAAGTGCATGAAGGGCAGCTTCTGCGCCTGCCGCAGGAAAAAGGCAATTTATACACGGTGCGCGCGGGCGACACCAAAGAGCTTCTTTGCGGCAGCCGCGAAAACTATAAGCGCAAAAACGGCACGGACGCCTTTTATCCCGGCATGAAAATCTGGATTTAGCCAAATGAAAATAAATTTGTTTTCATTCGGCTAAAGGGGAAACGCGCCGCCGTAACGCTTTTGAAGATCGTCGCATAAAATATAGTAAGAAATTGAATGAAAAAGCCCCGCCTGAATATCCGTAAGAAGCGTAAAAAGCGCGGGGAATTTCGGTCAGGAGGTTAAAATGTCGTTTTATTCAAATTTTCAATCGGATAAATGCCCCGGTCCAATCACGGGCAATCCGCTCAGCGGCTTATGCGAAAAAGTTTGTTTGCAGG
>CALARO010000259.1 GCA_937888935.1 uncultured Clostridia bacterium | reverse complement strand
CAGAAAGGATTTATGAGAAATACGAGCGCGGTGTTTGCGGCGTGCTTCTCGAAAAATTCGAAAAACGTAGACGACGTTCTGAAATTCCTGAATTGGGTGTACGAAAGTGAAGATAATTACAATCTTTGCCGCTACGGCATCGAGGGAGAGCATTGGGTGAACAACGGCGACGGCACGTATTCCTACCCCGAGGGAAAGGAAAGCTATCTTACCAACCCGCCGTATTCCGGAATTTTAACGCTCGTGGAAAATCAGAACATTTCCAACCTTACCTACACGGGCTACACCGCAGACGAACTGCATTGGATTAACGACGTTGCGGGCGACGCGGACAATTACGTGCAAAACGAAGTGATCGATTATCTTTTCGTGCTGAAAGACGACGCGAAAGCGCAGTCTAACACGGCGGGAAGCAATATGTATGCCGATCTTGTGCAGGCATGGAACGGCACGAAGAGTCCGGATACGTTCTTCGAAGCGGACAGAATGGGGTATCTTTCCGCGTCGAGTGCGGTGAGAAAGCAGATGACCGATCAGTATCTTTTAATCAAGCAGCGTAAGGAAAAAGCGCAGCAAAAGACGAACGGCTAAGGAGAGCGGAAAGATGTCGCTTTGGATAATATTTCTGGCATATATCGAGGCGTTCGGCGCAGGAGTGGCGATTTTCGCAAAGCGCCGCGGGAGAAAGGAGTGGGCGTATTATTTCATTCCTTTCTATGCCTTCACGTTCGCGAATAAAACCACAAAGGGCTTTAAAGTGATGTCTATTCCCGTGGATAACCTTTTAAAAAGCGTGATCGCGGAAACGACGGTGTGCGCTCTGGCGTTTCTCTACGCGAAGTGGGGCGAAACGCATCTTGGCGAAGTGGACGCGCCTTGCTTAAAACAGCTGATGTGGGTGCCTGCGGGCGTTGCCCTGATGATCTTCTGGCTGGGTGCGGTGAAATCTTCGCTCGCCGTGTTTGAAGAATGGCGCTGCCGCTTCCCGTGCGACTGGATTTTATACCTTACGCTGATCGCGCTGCCCGTGGCTTATGCCGTACTGCCCGTGCGCGAAAAACGAAATAATACCGTCGGTTTATAAGACGGAAAGAATAAAAAATTTAACTTTCAAGGAGAAAGAAAATTATGAGAAACAAATTCCGAATGGCTTTGCCGCTTGCCGCGGCATTGCTTCTCGCGTGTTCGTGCGCCCCGAAAACTCCGGAAAACGGAGAAAAACCCGGCGGCGATACGCCCGAACCCGAAAAGCCTGTAGTCACCGAGTATATCGGTAAGCTTTCTTCGCCCGATTACGCGGCGATTTCCGCGGAAAACGAAGAAAAGTACACCGTGTATTATTTCGACGGCGCGGCCGGCAACGATTTCGCCGCGGGCACGAGCTCGACGGAGGCGAAAAAATCGCTTTCCGTAGCGAATGAAATCGCAAAAACCGCCACGGCGGAAAATCCGGTGAAAATTTTACTCAAAGCCGGCACGAAGTTTACAGGCACGCTTACGCTGGAAGGATTCGAAGCGACGGAAGAAACGCCGCTGATCGTGGGCGCATACGGCGCGGACGAAACTGCCGGTGACGCGCAAGAAAGATCTTATCCTACGATCGAACCCAAGGCGGACGGCACGGGCGTGGAAATCAAGGCGGGCAACGTGCGTGTAAGCGGACTCGAAATCACGGGACAGAAAGCGAAACGCGGCGTGAATATGACTACGACAAAGGCGGGCGCGATGAAAAATATCGTGGTGGCGGATTGCTACATTCACGATATCAATTACGTGGGGGATAC
>CALARO010000258.1 GCA_937888935.1 uncultured Clostridia bacterium | reverse complement strand
TTCAGGTTTTTATCCGGAAAAGGCAAACGACAGCGCGGCAACGCTTAACGTATGGTTTACCGAGGTGCGCGGAATAAAAAAATCTTAATAAACGCGGTGGCCGTAAGCAACCGATACTACGATAGACTTGCCGACAGAAGTGAGGATGCAATCGATTATTATTATGCGATTGACGAACTTACTAAATGGATCGGAAAACTTACGGGGACGACGCCCGACGTGGATTACGTCGGAAACGTGGGCGATCTCGCTGAGGACAAAAACTATTTTGTCCTCGGAGATTTGCTTGCCGGCGGCGAAGATTATAGCGGGCTTACTACGAAAACGGGGTATAAAATCGTCAAGCGTGACGGGAACGTGTTTTTGTTTGGAAAGACCGGATATTCCGCAATTAACGCGGTGTACGGATTGCTTGCGCAACAGTTCGATCTTGAATTTTATTCGGATAAGGTATATACTTGTTACACAAAAAAAGATCTTGATTATAACGAAATTGAGGAAGAAACGTTTAATCCCTCAATTGATTACAATTGGGCGTGCGATGGCGCAACGATCAAAGTAAACGAAAACGGAATCCCTAACTGGGATTATCAGCATCGACTCGGGTTTGCAAACGCTTGGCAGATTATAGGCGGAAGTTGGCACAATTTTCTTGAATTGTTGCCGGAAAGCGAATACGGAACTTTGCATCCGTCCTGGTATGCAGATGTAGCGGATAGCGACGGAAATGTGATTGAGGGCTATCGAACGCTTAGCCTTTTGGATGGCGGCGATGAAATGGCGCAAATTGTGGGCGATAAACTGATTGCTTTGATTCGTGACGACGAAGCGGGTAATAATTTTAAAAGTTATTATCAATTCAGCGCGCCGGATATCCGTGGATGGTCAAATAGCGAGTCTTCACAGGCGGCAAAGACGAAATACGGAGCATATTCGGCAGAATATATTCTGTTTATGAATAAATTGGCAAAGTATCTTGATACGTATGGAGGATTTACAAGAAAAATCGATCTGGTGTTATTGGCGTATAATATGGCGTTGGAAGCCCCGTCAAAAAATTTAAGCGAATTAAATTTTTATCAAGGCGAAAAGACTTCGCTCGCGGTGATGTTTGCGCCGATTGAAAAAAATTCATATCGCGCGCTTAACGACGAAACGGTCGGCGTAAAATATGGATATTCAAACAAGTATTTTCTGGATCAGTTACAAAAATGGAATCTGTTCGGCGGCGAAATAATGTTTTGGAATTATTCGGAATATTACGACAATTATTTTGTTCCGTTAGACACTTTAACGAATATGCAGGCAACGTATAAAGCTATTGCTTTGGCTGGTGTGACGCATTTGCAGGATGAAGGCGCGATAAGCGATTACGTAGGTACGGACTGGATCGCATTGAAAATTTATATTAAAAGCAAATTGGCCAGGGACGTGAATTGCAATGTGGAGGCGTTGATCGAACGGTTTTGTAACGTGTATTACGGAGAAGGTGCGGAATATATGTTGAAGCTGTTAAAAAGCGAACAGGCAAGGTATAAGATTATTTCCGATGCATCTGTAAGCGATAACGGCGGAAAAGATGCCGTGGGCGCGCATGTCGTGCGTGAAAGTATGGCAGAAAAGAAATACTGGAACGAAAGTGAATTTGATGAATGGTACGGATACATTAAAGCTGCCGTTGCGGCTGTTGAAGCCTCAGATCTTTCTGATCCGGATAGAAAAGAAGTGATAAAACGAATCGAAATGGAAGGCGTAGCGGTGAGATATATGAAATATTATATATTCGATAAATATGTTACGCTGAAAGATGAAACAAAAGACTCAATAGAAAAAATAAAAACTACTTGCATAGACGTAGGAATTACAAGATTTGCAGATGGCGCGGCATACATTCGCAAGAGTCGTCTTTTGAATACGTGGCAGCTCGTTGACGGCGCAATAGAAAATCTCGGTTAAAGAATGAAAATGTTATCATTCAGTAACGTATAAAAAATATTATTTGATAAATAGAAAATTAAGGATAGAAAAAATGTACGAGTATATAGAAAGATTTAAAAATTTGGGTTTCGGAATGTTCGTTCATTTCGGGCTTTACAGCGTTGCGGGCAAGGGCGAATGGTACCTTGCCTGCAATAAAAACGCGGATAAAACAAAGTACGAAGCGTTGATTTCGCGCTTTAAAATTACTAAAAACTGGGCGAAAAACCTTGTAAAAACGGCGAAATCGGCGGGGTGCAGATATATTACGCTTACCACACGCCATCACGACGGGTTTTCTTTGTACGATACGTGCGGACTTTCCGATTTCGACGCGCCTCATTCGGCGTGCGGTCGTGATCTGATCCGCGAATTTACAGATGCGTGCCGCGCCGAAAACATTGTGCCGTTTTTCTATCATACTTTGCTCGACTGGCACAATGCGGATTATAAAACGAATTTTCCGGGATATATCGATTATCTTGATAAAAGCATAGAAATTTTATGTAAAAACTATGGCAAAATCGGCGGTTTCTGGTTTGACGGTATGTGGGATAAACCAAATGAAAACTGGCAGGAAGACAGGCTGTACGGCAAAATACGGAAGTATCAGCCGGAAGCGATGATCATCAATAACACGGGGCTTAGCGCGCAAGGCAAAACGGGGCATAAAGAAATCGACTCGGTAACGTTCGAGCGCGGTAAGCCGAGATTCGTTGATACTACAAATAAACCGATTGCGGGCGAAATGTGTCAGGTATTAAACGATCATTGGGGGTATGCAAAAGAAGACTGCAATTATAAATCGGTGAAAGAACTGATCGCAAATTTAATCGATTGCCGTGCTTGTGGGTGTAATTTTCTTTTGAACACGGGCTTGAAAGGTAACGGCGAAGTAAACGGAACGGATAAATGTTTGTTACAAGAAATCGGCAAATGGGTGAAAGTAAATCGCGGGTTTATTTACGAGGCGAAGCCGGCGAAAGTCAGAGCGAAGAATGCAATTGTTTTGTCCGACGGCGAAAAGGTTTACGCGATTAGCAAAAACGTAGGAATGAGCGCAGATCCGAACGTGGCATTGAGCGGCGGTGCAGGACAGGTAAAATTAGCAAAACATATCAAAAGCGCAAAATGGCTGGATAGCGGCGAAAAAATCACGGTAAATGCAGATAATTCGTTCGCAGTAACGCCGTTTGAATATGGAAGAAGTTATTCTGCTAGAGTAGCCGAAATAATATTAAAATAAAAGGTTGCAGGCGTTTTTAATGAAAATTTTGTTTT
>CALARO010000257.1 GCA_937888935.1 uncultured Clostridia bacterium | reverse complement strand
TCTCGTGGGCAAGTACACGGAAATCATGCCCGGCCGCCCCACGGTATCGCACCATCGCTACCCGAAGGACAACGTGCGCACGCCGATCAACGTAAAAACCGCCGAGCCGTTTACGGTGCTTTCGGCGATGATCATCACCGCCGCCGAGCAGCAGACGATGAATTATTATATGAACGTGGCGACGTTTGCGAAAACGGAACTTGCGCGCCGCCTGTATCAGGAAATCGCGCTTGTGGAAGAAGAACACGTAACGCAGTACGAATCGCTGAACGATCCGAACGCCACGTGGCTCGAAATGCTGCTTTGCCACGAATACGCCGAATGCTATCTCTATTATTCGTGCTATATGACGGAAAGCGACGAGTATTTAAAGAGCCTTTGGGAAGAGAATCTCGCGTTTGAAATCGGGCATCTGCACGCGGCGAAAGAGATGCTGCAAAAATACGAGAACAAAGATTGGCGGCAGGTGCTGAAAAACGGCGATTTTCCCGAGCCGCTTTCCCTGCACGAAAATATCGACTATGTGCGCGGCATTTTGTCGTCCACGGTGCAGTACACGTCCGTGCGCGAAGAGTATAAAAACGTGGACGAGCTTGAAAAGAACGCCGATTTCTTCCGCTTTCAGAATATCACGAACAAAAACGTGGAAAACGCGCCTTCGCACCGCGTGATCGAAAAGCACGTTTCGCTGTACGGCGCGGACTACCGCTATCAGAAAAAAGCTTCGCCCGTACCCGCGCTGCGTTCGAGAAAGAAAGACGATACCACCGTGGGGCGCGTTGTCGGGGCGGCGGATTCCACGGGCTTTTCCTGCGCGGGGGTAGGCGCGCGCGCTCGGAAATCGGCTTCCCGCTGCGCCGCAAAGGGCAAAAAGAAATAACGGCAACAGGCAAGAAAAAATAATTTTTTTTGGCTTTTTAAGATTTTTAAGAAAAATTTTCGTTTTTTCTCTTCCATTCGCTTGACAAAATTAAAAATTTGAATTAGAATAATTCTAAAAGAAGACAAAACAAACGGCTTCTTGAAAAACAAGACAAGCGAGGAAGAGAAAAAATGGAACAGAAATTTTACATTTGCAAGCATTGCGGAAACATTGTGGCGTTCGTGAAAGAGAGCGGCGCGCCGGTATCTTGCTGCGGCGAAATAATGCAGCGTTTAGAAGCGGGCGTAACCGACGCCGCGAAAGAAAAGCACGTACCCATGGTGCGCGCGAACGGCAATCTGGTCACGGTGAGCGTGGGCAGCGTAACGCACCCGATGGAAGAAAAGCACTATATCGAATGGATTTCGTTGCAGACGAAGCAGGGCAATCAGAGAAAGCGGCTCGCGCCCGGCGAAAAACCCGAAGTTACGTTCGCGCTCGCCGAAGGCGACGAAGTTGAAGCGGCGTATGCGTATTGCAATCTGCACGGCTTGTGGAAGGCGTGAAAGGGGCGAATATGTTTATCTCGAACGAAATCGAATACATAGGCGTAAACGATCATGTCGTGGATTTATTCGAAGGTCAGTACAAAGTGCCGCAGGGCATGAGCTATAATTCCTACGTAATCAAAGACGAAAAAATCGCGGTGATGGACACGGCAGACGGGCATTTCACCGCCGAATGGCTGCAAAATCTCGCCCGCGCGCTCGGCGGCAGAACGCCCGATTATCTCGTGGCGCAGCATATCGAGCCGGATCATTCGGCGGGGATTGCCGCGTTTATGCAGACGTATCCGAAAGCGAAAATCGTCGCTTCGGCAAAGGCGTTTGCGATGATCGGTCAGTTTTTCGGCACGCAGTACGAAGATCGGCGCGTTATCGTGGGCGAAGGCGATACGCTTGCGCTCGGCTCGCGCGCGCTGCATTTTGTCGCCGCGCCGATGGTGCATTGGCCGGAAGTCATCGTCACTTACGACGATAAAGAGAAAATCCTGTTTTCCGCCGACGGCTTCGGCAGATTCGGCGCGATTGATTTAAAAAGCGAAACGGGCGGCGTAAAGGGCGCGGCGAAAGAAGCCTGGGCAGACGAAGCTCGGCGGTATTATATCGGCATCGTGGGCAAATACGGCGCGCAGGTGCAGTCGCTTTTAAAAAAGGCGGCCGCGCTCGATATCCGCATGATCTGCCCGCTGCACGGCGAGATACTCAAAGAAAATCTCGGGTACTATCTCGGACTTTACGATACGTGGTCGGCGTACCGCGCGGAAACGGACGGCGTGCTGATCGCATACGCTTCGGTGTACGGAAACACGAAAAAGGCGGCGGAAACGCTCGCGGAAAAACTGCGCAAAAACGGCTGCAAAGAAGTGCGGGTTTTCGATCTCGCGCGGGCGGATATGTCGGAAGTCACGGCGCAGGCGTTCAGGTACAATAAACTCGCGCTCGCTTCCGTAACGTACAACGGCGACGTTTTCACGTGCATGCGCGCGTTCATTGAAAGCCTTACGGAAAGGAATTTTCAGAAGCGCACCGTAGGAATGATCGAAAACGGCACGTGGGCGGCGGTAGCGGCGAGAACGATGAAAAAGATGCTTGAAAATTCGAAAGAGATTTCGTATGCCGAGCCGATCGTCACCGTCCGTTCGGCATTAAACGCGGAAAGCGAAGCGCAGCTTACCGCGCTTGCCGACGCATTAAGCAAGTGAAAAATGCCGCATAAAATCAAAATTCCCCGTTTGTTCGGGGAATATTTTTGTTTTTGTAAAAATTTTTCTTCAAATTCGGCAAAACTGCCCGAAAAAGAGTTGACAAGCCTTTTTTTATATGCTAAAATGTATGAGCGCACCTTGAGAAAGGGTGTAATTTTTTTGTATGGAGTTTCGATATGGCAACCAAAACGGCAAGAGCCAAAATCACGTTTGAATGCACGGAATGCAAACACAGAAATTACGACAGTATTAAAAATAAAAAGAACGATCCCGACAGATTGACTTTGAATAAATACTGCCCGTTCTGCAAGAAACACACCGAGCATAAAGAAGCAAAATAAGCCGGTGCGCTTCGCCTTTTCCGCCCCGCCGCGCCGAAAAAAAGCGGCGTAAAAAGCAAAATAGCGGAAAAGAATACTACTCGTCGGGTAAAAAACCCCGCAAGATAGAGGTAAGTTATGGCAAACGCAAACAAAGCAAAAGCGAAAAAACCCGGTTTCTTCCGCCGCGTCGGCGCGAAATTCAAAGAGGTTTTTTCCGAACTGAAAAGAGTAACCTGGCCTAAATTCTCCACCGTCGTGAAAACCACGGGCGTGGTGATGGTGATCGTGTTCGCGTTTCTCGCGGCGACCACGGGCGTAGACGCTCTTTTGAATTTACTTTTAAAACTTCTCGTTTCGTAAGTAAGGAGTACCTATATGGAGATGCAGGAACAACCTAAATGGTATATTCTTCACACGTATTCGGGTTACGAAGCGATGGTGAAGGATTCCCTGGAAAAACTCATCGAGAATAATAATCTCGGCGATTATATCACCGACCTTAAAATTCCCATGGAACAGGTGATCGAAGAGAAGAACGGCAAGCGCAAAGTGGTGGAACGCAAGCTTCTGCCTTGCTATGTGTTCATCAAAATGATCTACACAAACCAGATCTGGTACTACGTTACGAGTACTCGCGGCGTTACGGGTTTCTGCGGCCCGCAGGGGCGTCCTATCCCCATGAAAGCGGAAGAAGTGCGCAAAATGCGTCTTGAAGAATTCGTATCGGACGCCGATTTCAAAGTGGGCGATTCCGTTTCCATCGAAGAAGGCCCTTTAAAAGGCTTTATCGGCACGATCAAAGAACTTTCCGACGCAACGCAGAAAGCCAAAGTCACCACGAAAATGTTCAACCGCGATACCGACGTCGAGGTGGAATATCTTCAGATCAAGCGCATCGACGCGCCCATTCCCGAGCCTTCGGAAGAAGAAGAAACGGAAGAGAACGGCGAAGAGAAATAAGCCGTCCGGCGCGCTTAAAGCGTATATGCGGCGAATATTCCGCGTATATGGCAAACAGATATAATTCAGTCAAATAGTGGGAAAGGCGAATAAAAAATCTCAGCTCGCCTTGTTATCACCACATGGAGGATATAGTTATGGCAAAGAAGATTACTGCGGTTGTAAAATTGCAGCTTCCCGCAGGAAAAGCAACTCCTGCCCCCCCCGTAGGTTCAACCCTTGGTCCTTTCGGTATCAACCTGCCGGGCTTCACGAAGGAATTCAACGCGCAAACCGCCGACAAAGCGGGGTTGATCATTCCCGTCGTGGTTACGATTTATCAGGATCGTTCGTT
>CALARO010000256.1 GCA_937888935.1 uncultured Clostridia bacterium | reverse complement strand
GATATTTTCCGTAAAAACGCAGAGATTTCTTCCGGCGAATAGTTGTTCAGAATTATGTCTATTCCCGAAAATGCCACGCCGTCGCGCCGCACGATTTCCCCGTTTCTTACCCGCCCGGCGTCTTCCCGCGAGCGGGAATAAGAAGTTCTCGGCGCGTCTTCTGTGCCGAATAAGCCGAGCAAGCCGATCACCCCGCAATCTTTCAGCGCGTTCACGCCGCCTTGCGTTGCGGCGCAATAATGCACCGTGGTGGTTTTGCCGAGCGAAGCTTTTCCCGCAAACCGAAGAATTTCTTTCCGCACGGCGCTGCAATCGCGATACACTTCTTCGTATGCGGAATTTTCATAAGGGCGCACGTTTTCTTTGCGGGAATGAAAGGAAAGTTTCAGCCAACCGGCGCAATTTTCCCATTCTTTTTTGTAAAAATCCGTCATTTCGGCAAGAGAAAATGCCTGATTTTCATAAAATAAATTCAGTTGAATTTTCACGCCGTATCGCTCGTGCAGCTTGCGCAAAAGAGTAAGATACGGGTGAGCGAACAAACTTTCATAACCGCCCGCATTGATTTCCTGTAAAAATCGGATATTGTCGTCGATCGTGAAACAAAATTTTTTCATTTTTAATCCTTTGGTATCACGGGGTAAAGCTGAATCATGTTTCCGCAGTCCACCGTCAATTCCGCGCCCGTCGTATTGTTCGCATGCGCCGCAAAATACCATGCGGCTTCCGCTATGTCCGACCCTTCCGCTATCGTTCCCAGCGGCGAATACGCCGACGGCACGCTCTTATAAAACTCGGGGTTTTTGTCCGTCCTGTCTGTGTGAATCATTCCGGGCAACACCGCGTTCCCGCGGATTTTGTATTTCCCGAGATCCAGAGCAAGCGCGCGCATTAAACCGAGCTGACCGCCCTTCGACGCCGAATATGCCGCCCTGCAGGGGATCGCCCGATACGCCGTGTTCGAATTGATAAACGTTACGCTTCCGCCGCCGTGTTCCTTCATCCGCCGCGCCGCGTTCTGTATCAGA
>CALARO010000255.1 GCA_937888935.1 uncultured Clostridia bacterium | reverse complement strand
GCTGCCTTCGGTTTCGGCGGTATTTTGATAGCGCGCCGCAAAAATGCAGAAATCGCCGAACCCCGCGCAAAAACTTACGCACACAATGAAAAACCGCGCCAGCCGCACGCGAAAACGCCTGCCGAACCCGCCGCCGGAAACGCACGGATTGCCGAGCGTGAAACACGCGCATAAAACGGCGAACGCCGCACACGCGAGCAGCGGAAAAAGCGCGGCAAAAAAGCCGAAAACACGCAATTTCAAGCCGAAAAGCACGCCGAGCGATAAAGCGATCGCGTACGACAAAGCGGGACGGAAATTGAAAAGCCGTCCCGCAAATATTCTATGCCAACCGCGCGCGGAAAAATGCCCGCAGTCCATTTCGTCTTTAGTGTTTTTCGTAAAAAGCCTCTTACTTGTAAATGGATAAAATCACGGATTTCTGCTCGGGCGTGAGCCGCTTGAAATACTGCAAAAGCTGCATATCCTGCTTGTACTGCGCAGGATCGTGATAGAAAAATTCTTCGGGTGTTTTGCCGCAAACTTCGATCATATCGAGCAGCGCGGAAAGCGACGGCTCAAAGCCGCCCTTTTGCGCTTCAAGCGCGTTGATATAACTTCCGCTTTTGCCTATACGCCCGCTAAGCTCGCGCGCAGACAAATTCGCTTCCGCTCGCATCCGACTGATACGAAAAATAATTTCCTGAATTGTCATAATTATATTATAGAAGCGCAAAGCTCAAAATATGATTAGTGACAATTAGCAATATCGCGTGACAATTGATATTTTTACGAATAAAGAGCTATTTTAAAGTGTGATACAGTATTTTCAGGCAACAAAAAAGCCTTCCCCGAAGGGAAGGCAAATATTTTTTTTAACTGACATTTATATATTTTTATGAAGAATTTTTTGTATAACTGCGCCGAGATAGGCGGCGAGAGCGATTTTTAAAAGGTCGGGCAGGATAAACGGCAGCACGCACGCCGAAAGCGCGTAGCCAATCGTTTTTTCCGCGCCTTTCAAGGCGTAAAGCATAATAAACCACGCCGTGCCGAACGCGTAGCAAACGATTGTGCCGGCGAGCGCGGCAAGCGCGTATATCATAAACCGTCTGCGCGTATCGCTACGTTTTTCGGCGGCGTTTTCCGCGTTTTTTATGCCTTTTTCCGTTTGTTTTTCAAAGATTTTCGCGATCGTTGCCATCAATGCGGACATCGGCAAAAAACCGACGATAAAGCCGCCCGTGGGACTTACAAGGCTTGCCGTTGCGCCGAATTTCGAGAACACCGGCACGCCGATCAGCCCTAAAAATACGTACACGGCGACAGCCGCAACGCCGTCGAAGCCGAGCGCGATCGAGGCGAGCATCACCGCGAACGTTTGTAACGTGATCGGCACGCCGCCCGGCAACGGAACGGAAATCTGCGCGCACACCGCCGTAAGCGCGGTGAATAAAGCGATTCTCGCGAGCCGCTTCGCGCCGCTTTTCGCCGGCATTTTTATATTCGCTTTTGCCTGCTTTGTTTCGTTCATAAATGAATTTTCCTTTCTAAAATGCCATTCGTTTTTGTTGCTGCCCCGCATCACCGCCGCTTCGCGGCAGAGCTTCCCCCCAAGGGGAAGCCTTTATTTCAGGTATTTTTTCAGATCTTCGATGCGATCGGTGCGTTCCCACGGGAAAACCGCTCTGCCGAAATGCCCGTATGCCGCCGTTTTTGCGTACACGGGCGCGCGCAGTCCGAGCGTGCCGATGATCGCATACGGACGGAAATCGAATTCCTTTTTCAGAATTTCCGCAAGCCGATCGTCCGGCAGTCTGCCCGTGCCGAACGTATCCACAAACACCGATACGGGGTTCGCCACGCCGATGGCATACGCCACCTGAATTTCCATTTTATCCGCAAGTCCCGCCGCCACGGCGTTCTTCGCCACGTATCTGCAAAAATACGTTGCGCTTCTATCCACCTTGGTGGGATCTTTCCCCGAAAACGAGCCGCCGCCGTGCGCGCACATGCCGCCGTAGGTATCTACGATGATCTTTCTGCCCGTCAGCCCCGAATCGCCTTCCGGCCCGCCGATTTCAAACCGACCCGTGGGGTTGATATAATATTTCGTGTTTTCGTCGGCGTAGTCTTTCACCACCACGTCGATCACGTACTTTTTAACATCTTCGCGAAGGCGTTCCTGCGATACTTCTTCGCCGTGCTGCGCCGAAACCACCACGGTATCTACGCGCGTGGGTTTATTGCCGTCGTATTCCACTGTCACCTGCGTTTTGCCGTCCGGGCGGAGATACGAAAGCTTGCCGCTCTTTCTTACTTCGGCAAGGCGCATGGAAAGCTTGTGCGCGAGCATTACGGGCAGCGGCATAAGCTCTTCCGTTTCGCGGCAGGCGTAGCCGAACATCATGCCCTGATCGCCCGCGCCGAGCGTTGCCGCTTCGTCGGTTTCCGCGCCCGATTTCTTTTCGGCGGAATCGTTTACGCCGAGCGCGATATCCGCCGACTGTCCGTGTACCGCCAACGTGATTTTCACGGTATCGGCGTTGAACGAGCCGAACGTGTAGCCGATTTTTTTAATCGTTTCGCGCGCCGTTTTTTCATAATCGACGCCGGCGTTCGCCGTGACTTCGCCCATAATCAGCAGTCCGTCGTAAGCGGCGCAGCACTCGATTGCCGCGCGCGCGGCGGGATCTTGCTTTAAGATAGCGTCTAAAATAGAATCCGCGATCTGATCGCAGACTTTATCGGGATGCCCTTCGGTGACGCTTTCGCTGGTAAAAAACTTTTTCATGTAAAAATTCCTCTTTTTAACATAGTTTATCGTTGGCACGGGGTGTTTTTCGCTTTTCCGCGCAACATTCTCCTGCGGGGATTGCCGCAAGGAATTTTATTATAGCACGTCAGCGGGAAAAAGTCAACGAAAAACGCGTGCGCACTTGCGCATGCGAGCAAAAAAACATTGCGCATACTTTTAAAACTGCGGCGGCGTTTTCGATTGCCTTTTTTTTGCGGCTCTGCTATAATATTGCGTATGGAAGAAGCTATCATCGGTAAATGCACGGCCTGCCCCGTGCGCTGTGGGGCAATCCGGGCGGAACGCGCGGGCTATTGCGGCGCGAATCGCGTCGCTCTCAGCTCCGCTCTTCGCGCCGAACCGAGAGATTTTTGTAACAAACAAAAATCTTTCTGCGGCGTACAAGGCTTAAAAATCGCGAAATACTATCTGCACCCTTTCGAAGAGCCGTGCATTTCCTTTAAAAACGGCAGCGGCACGATCTTTTTTACGGGGTGCAATTTAAAGTGCGTTTTCTGCCAGAATTACGAGCTTTCGCGCGCGGCGCGCGGCATTGAGATCACGCCCGCGCGGCTTGCCGATATTTTCCGCGAGCTGGAAGATACGGGCGCGGACAACATTTCTCTGGTGACCCCTTCGCACCTGATTTTCGAGCTGGAAAAGGCTTTTAAACTGTACCGCCCGAAAATTCCCGTGGTGTACAACTCGGGCGGGTACGACAGCGTGGAAAGCCTGAAACGGATCGACGAGTATATTTCGATTTATCTGCCCGATATGAAGTGGAAATCGGAATACCTTTCGGCGCGATACACGGGCAGGCGCGATTATTTCAGCGTGGCTTCGCAGGCGATTAAGTTTATGGCGGGCAAGCCTTTGCTT
>CALARO010000254.1 GCA_937888935.1 uncultured Clostridia bacterium | reverse complement strand
GTCACTTGTTCCCCGCTTTATTCGGCTACGTCGAACGCGCGGATCTCTTTCAGCGAAATCGTATACTCCCGCTCGTCGTCGTTTTCCGGGAAATACACCGTGATCGTGCCGGGAAGTCCTTCGGCGTTTTTCTGCACGCTTCCCAATTCGTACCCATACGTTTCGGCCGGCGTATCCCCGCCTACGTAAGCCAACTGAAACACGATAAAAACGTTTTTGAAATTTTTCAAAAACTTAATCTCGCTGCTCAGCGTATATTTCGAAGCATCGTTTTTGTCTTTTACTATGTCATACGGCTGCCGCACAATTTCATAATCCAAGCCTTCGATCAACATTCTCTTTTTCTTTTCCGGCTCTTCTTCCGCGCTGCATCCTATATCGCATCCGGTGCAATTTTCTTCAATGCACGAATTCGTACAATCCGAAACAAGATCACACCCTTCCGTCTGACACCAGCTCACGCAATCCTGCCTGCAATCCACCGAGCAACTGTTCGCCGTGCTTTGGCAATCCGCACCGTTACAGCCGGCAGAGTGCCCTGCGTTTGCCGATATAATCATCCCCCCGCCGAGCGTGGCAGTCAATAATCCGATCGCTAAAAATCTTTTCAAACGCTTTTCCTCCCTGCTATATTTTTGCCATGCAAAGCAGCCTTTGCAAAATCACATTTTTATTTTAGCAGAAATTTCCGCGCTTGTCAAGCTTTTTATTTATCGTATTTTTTCTCTCGTCGTTCTTTAAAAATTATTATGCCTGACACAATAATTATGTCAGACACAGTAGTGAAAATAAACTATCCTTATGTTTTTTATAAAATTTCTTCTATTTTATGCCATATTATGTCTGTCATACATAATAATTTTCGCGAATTGCGCGCTCTTATTCCCCGATCGTCACGGTGGTAAGCGAATCGGGCAAAGCTTCGAAATACACGGTATTTTCGCGCCAATCAAACGTTACCTGCTTCTTTACTTTCGTAGAATTTACGTAAAACAGAGCAAGCGCGCCGTTTTGATCTATAGCAGCCGTAGCCGCACAGGCAAGTTCGGAAGCGGGATAGCAGCATGTATCGATCGCCCCCGAGTCACGTACTTCGCACGGATAAACGTTATCGCCCCGAGCGATTGCAGGCGCGAAATGAGCAAAGGCGCGGTATTGCCCGCTGTACGAAAACTCGCCGCTTTGCGAATTCAAAGTAATCAGTCCGCCGCAGAAAAACGGACCGATATTCGGCGCGCCCGTTTCGTCGAGCAGCAAATTCCACCCCGTAAAACTCTTCGCGCCATGATTGAGCGCATGGCAGATCGTAACGCCCCACTTGCACCAATCGGTATCGTAATTTTCATACAACCGCGGACCGCCTTCCGTAAAATGCCACGCAAGTTTCGGGTATTCTTTGCGCAAAGCGTCCGTAAGATCCGCGCCGCCGCCGTAATAATGAAACGCCGCGCCGTTCACCGCGTTTTCCAATCCGGGAAATTCTTTCAGTTGCCAAAGC
Organism: uncultured Clostridia bacterium; assembly: GCA_937888935.1. Lineage (GTDB taxonomy): Bacteria > Bacillota > Clostridia > Christensenellales > Borkfalkiaceae > Scatosoma. The sequence goes on along the minus strand of CALARO010000254.1, from coordinate 2,151 downwards.
ACGCGGCTTACGTACAAAAAGCAATGATCGCAAAGCCAGATTTCCGCGTCCAAACCGAATTGCCGCATTTTTTCGCGCAGGATCAAAGCGAATTTCGCTTCCAGCTCGGGCGAAAACAGACACGCGGGCATTTTCCCGAGCTGCTCGGTTTCCGGTTCGTTCTGAGCCGTCAGCGCAAAAATATCAATCCCTTCCTTTTTGTATGCGGCAAGAAATTTGCAATAATACCCGGCAAATTCTTCAAGATATTTTTCGCGCATAAACCCGCCGCACATCGAGCCGCCCGTTTTCATTCTTCCCGGCGGCGACCACGGCGCGCTGAAAAATTTCAGATCGCGATTTGCTTTCAACGCTTCTTTCAGCGTCGGCAAAACGTATTCTCTGTCTTTGTCAATCGAAAAATTCCCGTTTTTATCTTCGTAGCAATAGAGTTCCGCCGAATAATCGCTCGATCCCACGGAAACCCGCGCAAGCGATAAATTCAGCCCGTCTTTCCCGAATACGTCGCCAAGCACCTTATCGCGCGTAGCCTTTTCCGCCCCGTTCAGCAAGTAGCACGAGCTGCCCGTAAGCGCAACGCCGAACCCGAGAAAACTTTCCACGCTCGGCTCTCGCCCGATTTCCACGCTTTGCGCGCCCCGAATCTCTTCTTCAACGACAAACGCCCCGATTTTCCGCTTAAACCCGTTTTTATCGGTGGTAACTGCCCGAATTTTCATATCCGCACCTTCCTGAAAATTATTTTCGCTAATATTGTAGCACGAAAACACGCCGCCGACAACGATTTATCTTTCAAAAATTTATATTTTTACGTCATTTTTCTTGACAATTCGCTAATTTATCGGTATAATTCTATTGTTATGTTTCCTTTTAAGCAATATCGCGACTCCGACGTAAATCTCACGTGCGTGTACGCGGCGGTGCAGCGTTGGCACAATAATACTTATTATACGTTTTTAAATTTCCCCCGACCGAATTTCGGCTTTTGTCTGATCGAATCGGGCGAAATCGAATACTCTTTTTTAAACGGCTCTCGCCTGATCGCCGCCGCCGGCGACGTGGTGTATCTTCCGAAAGGCAGCTGTTACAAAGCCACTTTCCGCGCGCCGAAAAGTCCCTTTGAAAAAGGCAAAAACGCAAATGATGAAATGCACGACATCGTAGTGAATTTTCAATGCGCCGATTTCGACTTGCACGACGAAGCGATTTTCCCGCGCGATAAAAACGCGTATATCGTTGCCGCAAACGCCGGCGAAGAATTAAAACGCCTTTTCAAAAGCCTGAGCGAAGCCTACCATTCTTACGGCGGCACATTCCGCGTAAAATCGCTGATCTATCGTATTTTCGACGCGCTTTCGGGCGTCGGCTCGGGCGAATCTTTTCGCGAGCGGGTAGAGCGGCTGATTTCGGGCGAAGACTTTTTATTCATGAGCGAAACGCAAGCCGCCGCGTGCGTATCTGCCGGGGTATCCACGCTGCAACGCTTCTTCAAATTGGAATACGGCAAAACTTTTTCGGAACTTCGCACCGCAATAAAAATCGAAAGAAGCAAGCGTTATTTATCGGAAACGGACTATCCCGTACGCCGCATCGCCGACGAACTCGGCTTCTACGATCAATCGTATTTCTGTAAAATTTTCAAAAAACACGAAGGCGTATCCCCCAAGGAATACGCCCGCAAAACCCGCCCGATTTAGCCGAATGGAAACATGCTTGTTTTCTGTTTTCATTCAGCCAAGGCTTTCATTCTCTTTTTAAAACCGTTTTATTTCAGCCGATAGATTGCCACGCCGCGCACGTTTTTTTCGCTCGCTTTCACCACTTCGTCCGCGCCGTATCGATTTGCATATTTCTCGATTTCAAGCACGTACCAAAGCGCCCAATTCGGAATATACAGTCCTTCATAATCGTCCGCGGGGTAGCACATCGGCACGATTTTCGGCGTATCGGCAAGCGGCTTATGCTCTGCATAATTCATTAAAAACGCCCGCTCGCGCACGTTGTCGCCCGTTAAAATATATTCCGCTTCCGCAGAAAAATACGAATCGGAAAGCCACCCCGCCCACTCGCGCGAAGGGCAATCCGTAATCAGATCCACCGAATTCTGACAGAATGTTTCCACCGCCGCATTCACGATCGCCTGCGTTCGCG
>CALARO010000253.1 GCA_937888935.1 uncultured Clostridia bacterium | reverse complement strand
GGTTGCGCTTTTTGCATTTATGAAAAGCAATCTGCTTCAAATGCCGCTTCCAACCCGTGTTGTATCTCGCCAGTCGGTCGTCTTCCGCGCGTTTTTTCTGTTCCCGCTCTATCTCACAAAGCCTTTCTACAATTTCTCTCATTTTTCGTCACAATTTCCTATTATCTCACCCCTTGCCGCCCTTTATAATGTCGGGTATGAAGAGAATTTTCGCGCTGCTTCTGTGTCTTTTTGCGTTGCTTGTTCCAATCGGGCAACCCGCAAAACAAGTCAAAGCAGAAGCGTCGACATTTGCATATATTCCAAGCTCCGCCGTCGCGTTCTATTCCGACGCCGAAGAAGCCACCCGTCTGCTGCTTTTTTATCTGCCCGAAACGTATTTCGTCAACGTTCTCGGCGAAACGGACGGCTATTATCACGTGTCTTATCTCGAAGACGCGGGCAGCGCGCGCAGGCTCACGGGGTTTGTGAAAAAATCATCGGTAATTCCCGTCGATTTCGTCCCGGAAACGCCGTATCTCGATAAGAAGATCGAAATCACGTATTATACGCCGGGCGGCACGGATAAATCGGGAGATATTTTGTCGCACATCACCGTTACTTGTATCTACTATGGAGAGTATTCCGAAGGCGGAAAAACGTATTGCTACGTTTTGCGCGGCGATAGCTTCGGCTACGTGGAAAGGCCCATGGGGTTTACGTATACAAGGAATACGGAATACGCGGACAAAACGAAGCCGGACGAACCGAGCGAAGCGAACGAAGAGCCGCAGGAAGAGAAAAAAGGACTATCGCCGGCGCAGATTGTATTTTTGGTATTGCTGTGCCTGTTGATTCCCACGTTAGCGGCATTAGTGCTGCGCCCGCCGAAAAAGAAGAACTACCCCGGCGACGATACTTTCGCCTGATTTCCTTTCAAGGCTTTTCCTGCCGCCTTAAATTTGAAACCTTAATCCAAGGCTTCCCCTTGCCTGCATAAAATTTTGCCATATTCCAAGCCTTCCCCTTTTTTATTTTTTGCTTACCGCAAAAACTCGAAAAAATATTCAGCCGCTTACCGAGCCTTCCCCCCGGGGGGCTTTTCTCGCCGAGTTGCCTCCCAAAGGCAACTCGGCGGCTTGCTGTCAACGAAGTTGACTGATGAAGAAAAGCTTGCTTTTCTTTTTTGTTTGAAAATTTTACTTACAAATAATTTTCAAACAAAGGGGCGTAGCACATTTTTGATTTTTTGAATATTTCGAAAAATTTCTGAAAATCAAGCGGCGAAGCCGATTTTTGATTGAAACTTTCCATCAGAAATTTTCAATCAAGGGGCGCAACTTGTTTTCTACCCAAAACCAATTTCAAATGCCTTCCTTTAATTTCATCAGCCATATTTCAAGCCTTCCCCTTGCTTCATTTTGCTTACCGCAAAATTCAGCAAAAATTGTCAGCCTTGTTCCAAGGCTTCCCCTTGCCTGCTGAAAATTTTGCCCGCAAAATTTTCTTCGGCAAAAATGCGAAGCCTTTCCTTACGTCAAGGCTTCCCCTCGGGGGGAAGCTGTCGCCGAACGGCGACGGATGAGGGGTAGCCGCACCAACGAACTATTCGCCCCCCTTACTTACAATCCAATCTCGCCAGCACCTGTTCTTCTCTCGCACTCTGTGCCGCGCGCCTGCCCGCTTTCAACGCCCTGTCCACACGCCGCACCAACTCGATCTCGCCGTACTCGTCATAGAAGTTATCTTCGCTCACCCCCCGCCGCAAAAGTTTCTCGCCGATCTTTTTCAGCAGCCGTTCCTGACGCCGATAATAGCTACGCCTGCTGCCGCACAATTTCCTGATCTCGTCGTCCGAACACGCGGAAATCGTTTTATTTTTTCCGCCGAAATACCGCAGTTGCAATAAAAACTTTTCCTGCGCCGAAAGCTTGTCCACCACGCCGCCGAGAGTATCGGATAGCGTTTCTATTCTCGATTTCAATTCCAGCTGTTCCAGAAGATACACCGCCAGATTTTCGCACGAAACGCGGTTGTCGTAAGATAAATAAGCTTTTCTTTTCACGTGTTCGCCCACTTCGTCCGCCATCACTTTGAGTGCCGGAAACACATACAAAGCGGTTTTCACATACTCGCGCCCGCCGCGCAAATCCCCCTTCTCGTTTTGAATTTTTTTCATAACCATATCGTCCTCCCTTGCGATTTTCAGGCACTCGCCGCGCCCGATCAATCGCTCGTATTTTTTTTACAATTTTAAATTACGCCGCCACCCTTTCCCCGGCTTTCCCCAAGCCGCTTTCCGCAGCTTTTCCCAAACCTTTTTCCCGGCTTTTTCCAAACCTTTTTCCCCGGCTTTTTCCAAGCCGCTTTCCGCGGTTTTTCCGCCCTTGCCCGCCCCCTTCCGCCGAGCGCACAATTATTATCTCACAAATTCCCCGAAAACGCCCTTTTTCGTGCCACGTTTTTCAAAACGCAACACGAACATTTGTTCGTTTTTTCTTAGTATAGCATACTAAATATGACAACATATTGCCACATTTAGAAAATTTTTCCGTATTTTTTTCCTATTATTTTAAAATAATCACCTAAAAAGACAATAAAATTTTAAAATTATCAATAATATTTTAAAATATTCAGTATATAAATCGGCGCGTAAATTTTTCCTGCCGCACGTCTTAATCCCGCAAAACGCAGAGCGAAATTATTGACATTTTTCTTTCATCGTGCTATAATTTTGCTATGATACGGAAGAAGAGAAAAAGCATAAATAAAATCACCGCACGCGCGTGCGCATGCGCGGCGGCGTTTTTCGCGTCGATTTTCGCGATCGCTTCGCCGATTTTCGGTCAATTTTCGCCGAAACAAAAGCAAAGCGCGCACGCCCAAGCCACAAAAATAACAAAAACAACGCCAACGCCCGACGAAACGCTCTGTCTGCCTAACGCCTACGAGCAGTATTTAACGCTTGAAAATCCCTCGTCCGTAGCGGTGAGCGAAAACTACACGGCAATCGCCGACGGCTTAACGATCTACGTCTACAATCGCGCAACAAATCGTTACACGCAGTACGATCACGCCGTTTCGTCCGATCTTAAAATCACTCATATCGACTTCGACGAAGCCGAACGCCTTTATTTTTTAACGCAAACGGCGAAACTTTATCTTCTTTCGCAGAATTTCGAAACGGCAACTCTCACGCCCGTCAATTGCAATTCTTTCGAAATTGCAAACGGAACGTTATACTACTCTATCGCCGTAGCCGGCGCGGTTTCTCTCTTTTCTCAGCCGATTTCTTCCCTGAGTGCCGAAGGAACTGCGCTTCTTCAAAATCCGATCGAAGATAATCATATCCCCGCGCTCGCCTACAACGGCGAAGACCTTTACTACACCTATAAAGGCGAATTTTTGTACTCGTTGGGCGGCAATCAAAAGCCGTCTCTCACAGGCAGCGCAGCCACCGTGCTTTCCATGTCGTTCGCACAGGATTATTGCTATTTCACCGACACGAATTTCAATTTATATTCTTATCGCTACACCGATGATTCCGCCCGCCCCGAGCAGCTCGGAAAAAACAACGCGTTTTCTTTCGTCTGTGTCTCGCCCGGCGGCTATATCTACGCCGTCGGCAATCAAAAAATCCGTGAAATCAATCCCGAAACGCGCGAATTTACATCTTTCGAAATTTCCGCTTCGTCCGATTCAGACGGCAGATTATATAGCGCCGTCGATACCGTCCTTTCGGGCGACACGCTCTACACGCTCGATCAGGGCGCGCCCGCGCAGAATATCAGCGCCCGCGTCTTATGCACCCCCGCGTACAAATTCGGCTCGAACGAAACGAGCGAAAACGGCAAAACCGCCACTTTCAAAATCGAAGAAACCGGCGCAAAATACATCGCGGCAAACGGCGAAACAATCCTGATCGCCACCGCGCCCGAAACAAACTCACCCTCCGCCGCCGCGCAGCCGGGCGTTCTCGCGCTGTACGATACCGCCGGCACGCGCATAAAAACGTTCGAATCGCAGGATAGCGAGCCGTTCGCAGGAGTCGCCAACATCTACGATACCTACTACGCCGTCTCGAAAAACTACCTTTACAAGCTCGAAAAAAATCCCGAAACGCAGCAATACGAAATGATTTCGCATAAAACGCAACGCGCCAATAAACTGCTCGCCGCCGACGTCTACGGCTCGATCTATCTCGCGCAGGCGCACAACGTGTACGCTTTCACCGAGAGCGAATTAACCGCCGCATTTGCCGACGAATCGCCCGTCAATCGCCCCGCAGAAGATGCAATCGCAATCCTTCCCGAAAGCGCGGGCGGCGCGGAAACAAGCACGAAGCTGCTCGTCGATTTCCACCGCAACGTCTACGCATTGCACGGCGGCGCGCTCACTTTGTGCGCGAAAACCGCCGAAGAAGCAACAACTTATCTTCTGAAAAATAAAAATTTCGTGTACGCGCAAACGGAAGCAACGCCCGTCACCGGCGCGGCGTTCGGCGTGGAAACGGAAGCAACGTATATCCTTTATAACGGCAATTTTATCGCGGCAACCTACGATCTGCCGCTTCCCACGGTCAATACCATCGCCGCGGAAACCGCCGCCGAAAAACTGTTCGCCGAAGAAGCCGCCGACTTCACCGTCGCGGAATGTGCGGCAAAAACGCTGCTTGTGCGCTTCGACGTCGCCGGATTGAAAGGCGCAGCAACCTTTCCCTATATTTCGTATGCGCGCATCGCCGAAAAAACGCCCGCGATTTCCATGGGCGAAACGGAACGCTACTACATTCTTGCCGTCTACGATAAAGAAAACAACGATTATTATACGGCTTTGGCGGAAAAAATTTCGTGTAATATCATTCCGTCGGATGAATTTCTCACCGATCCGCCCGAAGAATACGCCGGCGATAAAATCGGCTACGTCACGAACAGCCTGCCCCTGTATAAATACCCGTATCTCACCGATCTGATCACCGTCTGCCCCCTGCCGCGCGGCGCGGAAGTAAAAGTGTTAAAAACGGTAGAGCGGCTTGACTGGAAATATTATCAGGTGCAGTACACCGGCGAAACGGGCGAAACGAAAACGGGATTTCTGCCCGCCGCATACGTCGCAGAAACGAACGGCAAAGTGCCGGAAGCGGAACAAACGACGCTCGGCGGCGAGAACAACAACCGCGATCTTGTCTGGCGGCTCGTGTATATCATACTCGGCACGTTAGTGATCTGTATACTCACGGACTACTTAATTCTCCGCCGCAACGACAAGTAAATTCAAAGCAGCAAAACGCACGAAAAACGCCCGGCTTCCCGAGCGTTTTTTCTTTTAACTTTTTTCAATAAACAGGCGCAATTTATTTTATTTCTGCCCGCTCACCCCATCAATACAAAATCCGATTTACAAATTTCAGCCAAAATACGAAACCGTACCGCCCGTCACGCGCAACCGATAATACTCAATTTTAAACATCTCGGAAAAGGTAAATTCGCTGATACTGATCGTCACCGAATATTCCACACCCGCTTTCACGTTTCCAACGGCTTTTGTTTTAGAAGTTATCAGGCTATCGTTTTTATCCGAACAATATATCGTCACTTGCAAGTCTTTTATGTCCGTATCGGGTACGATTTTGTACGTTATCCCCAACGACAGCTCATCGCTGAAATTGTAGCTAATATCCGAATCTCTCGCCGAACGGCTTAAAAGTTTCGTCGCGCCGTCGGTATTTCCGCCAATCGAAACGGAAGAACCGTTCTGCGATTTCATCTTCTCTTCATTTTTAGTAACATTATTAACAAATATAGTACCAAAAACAATCGCCCCCACAATCAGCAAAAGCCATATCGCACAGCCGTGGGATTTTTTTGTACCGCTTTCGCCGTTCGTTTCCGTCGATCGTCCGCGGCACAGGCATACAAATCCATAAATAAACATACACAACAAAATAAAAATAAAGATGATTCCAACCGCATTTCCGCTTGAAGATTTTCCCATGTTTCACCTATGTCCGGCGTAATCGTTTTCAATCACGCGCTGCCTTTTAGTTGTAATTATCAATCTTGAAATTTTTATATAAATATCCTCCGCTTGTTTATCGTAAAATAATACCCGTCACACGCGCCGCGGTAATCCGATGCAAATTTATTCGCCGCCAAAACTATTTTTCTCTACGCCACGTTTTCACCCGTTTTTTACAAATAAAAGTCGAAATCTACTCATATAATATATTATATCAAGTCTAAATCTATTCGTCAAGTACTTTTGGAATTATTCTTGATAAAATTTAATTATGAAATTTTCAGAAACATTGATCGACTTACGCAAAGAAAAGAATTTAAGCCAGCAGCAATTAGCGCGCGCCACGGGGTTAAGCCAATCCGCAATAGCCAAATTAGAAAAAGGGCGCAATGAAGCCACTGCGTCCACGTTATTGCGATTATCGCGCTTTTTCGGGGTATCCGTCGACGAAATGTTAAACGAAGTCGACCTGCCGCATTTGCAGAGCATAGGCGAAGTAACGTTCCGCACGGAAGAAACGGAACTGCTTGAAAGCTTCCGGAAACTTACGCCTACGGGAAAAGCTCGCGCCGCAGCATACGTAGATTTTCTCGCGCAGCAAGAAACCGACAACGCCAAAAATCGCTGATCACACACCATACTATATCTATTTTTCCCAAATGCCCCTTTACCGCGCCAATTTTTTCGTTCGCCCCCGCGTATGCATTATTTTCTCTCAAATTCCCGCCTGATTTTCTTCACATTTTTATTCATAAGCCGCCTGCCGATTTGCCGGTAGGCGAATTTTTTTATCGCGCTTAGCTGCTGCCCGTGTTCCACTAAAAGCAAATCGGGCGAAGGGTACACGCCAAAATCGCGCACAATGCCCGCTTTTTGTATGTAGGTGTTGCAGCAATCGAAATCAACGGGCGGGTTTAAAAAACCCCCGATCGCCACACCGTAACCGAAAAACGAACCGTCTTTTTCGGGTTGAAACCGCCGCTGCAACGCCGTCAGATAATCCTTATCGAGAATAAATCCTTCCAGCTCATACCACCGCCCGCACACCTGCGCTTCCACAAAAGTATGAAAAATTTCTTTGGGCGCGGACTTGTACACAAACCCGGACATCGCGCCCTTTTGTAAAATTTTATCAATCATAAAGCCGTGAATACGGCATGGAATATGCAAGCGCGCAGAAGAGCCATAAAAAGCGTGCCTTTCGTATTGCATTGACCATACCCGTCTTTCAAAACGCGGCTCGCCTTAATATGATCGTCAACGTTATAGCCAAACAAAATCTCGTCTTTCACGAAATTATAAATCGCCTTAACGCGCTCGATTTCGGGCAAAGAACCCCACCCGCGATTTTCTATCAGGCGTCGAATGGACTTTGCCGAAAAATCAAGCATTTTTGTTTCTTTCAAATATACCGCACTATCCACAATTTTTATCTCTTTTAAACCTTTTTTCATCTTCAAGTCAGATTCTGCAAAGCCTTCCCGCTTTTCATTCTTGCTTATCGCAAAAATTCGAAAAAGTGCGAAGCCTTGTTCCCACAGGCTTCCCCTTGGGGGGAAGCTCTGCGCGAAGCGCGGTGATGAGGGGCAGCCGATTTTACGAATTGTTTAATTCATTTTACTCACCCCTTGTCTTTCATCAAGCCATTGCCCACCGCTACTCACAAAAAACAACTTTTCCCCCATACCGCGCCGCACAACTTACATTCACGCACCGTCCGCGCATTTTGCACAGCTTTCCCCCACCTTTACTCACACAAAAAACAACTTTACCCCATACTGCGCCGCACAACTTACATGGCTCAAAGTCAAATGTTGGGGTATGAAAAAAGGAAAAAAGTTAAAATAAATT
>CALARO010000252.1 GCA_937888935.1 uncultured Clostridia bacterium | reverse complement strand
TTATTTTAACTTTTTTCCTTTTTTCATACCCCAACATTTGACTTTGAGCCTTTTTATATCTAAATCAGTTTAAATCGCCTATACATAAAGTAAATCCGAACCATTCGCTCGTAATGAGCCAACAATTCGGATTATACTGCTTTGGTGCACCTTAAGGAATTCGAATCCCTAGCCTTTGGTTCCGTAGACCAACGCTCTATCCAGTTGAGCTAAAGGTGCATATTTTATTTTCGACTTTCCGACAAACCTGCGCGGGGGGCGCGGCTTTCTTAAAGTTGCTTACATAGTATAGTATTTTTTTTTGAGTTTGTCAACCGTTTTTCGGGGATGTATCCGATTTTTTCCGTTTTTTTCAAAAAATTTTTTTCGGCTGCCGAAATTCGGAATATTTTCGGGCGGTTTCGGAAAAATTTCCCGAAAAAAGAAAAATTTTCTCGTTTATCCTGAAAAAATGCCGCTCAAAATCTTGTGTTTTTTCTTCGAATGTGCTAAAATGTAGAAAAATCATTTTAAGGAGAAAACTCTTATGGCTAAAATTACTGCCGATACTTTAATTGCGGATTGTCTTCAACTCAACCCCGACGCGCCCGACATTCTTATGGCGGCGGGTATGCATTGCTTCGGCTGCGCGATGGCGCACGGCGAAACCGTGGCGGAAGCGGTTGCCGTTCACGGCGAAGATCTCGATAAGCTTCTTGAAAAACTCAACGAGGGCTTGGAAGACTAAGTTTTTTTAGTATCAACTTTTTTTCATTTCGACGGTCTTTTCTTTCAGGCCGTCTTTTAAGCTATGCATACCAAAGTAAAAAGAGAAATTGATATTTGCAACGCGCCGATTTTGAAATCTATGATTTTATACGCGTTGCCGCTGATTGCCACAAACCTTTTACAACTTTTATTCAACGCGGCGGACGTTGCCGTTCTCGGCATTTTCAGCGAAAGCGGCGACGGCGCGGTGGCGGCGGTGGGCGCAACCGGATCGCTCATTCAGCTGATTATCAATTTATTCGTGGGACTTTCCGTAGGCACGAACGTGCTTGTGGCGCGCTGCGTGGGTAGCGGCGAAACGGAAAAATCGCAGAGGATCGTGGGATGTTCGGTGGTGGCTTCGCTGCTGTGCGGCGTGGTGCTTTTATTTGTGGGCTTTTTCGGCGCGCGCACCTTTCTTGTGTGGATGAAGTGCGACGAGGCGGTGCTGGACATGGCGGTGAAGTATCTGAAAATTTACTTTCTCGGCATGCCGATCATTATGCTTTACAACTTTTCCACGGCGGTGCTGCGCGACGTGGGCGATACCTTCCGCCCGCTCATCTACCTGATTATCGGCGGCGCGGTGAACGTGATTCTGAATATCGTGTTTGTGCTGATCTTTAAAAAGGACGTGGAAGGCGTGGCGATCGCTACGGTGGCTTCGAACGGCATTTCGGCGGGGTTTGCGGTGTGCGCGCTTTTAAAAGAAAAAGGCGCGGCGCAGCTGAAAAAAGAACATCTCAGAATTTATAAAAAAGAGCTTGGCGAAATGGCGAAAATAGGCTTGCCTTCTGGGGTGCAGGGCAGTTTGTTTTCTATTTCGAACGTGCTTGTGCAATCGGCAATCAACGGGTTCGGAAAGTCTGTGATGGCGGCGAATACCATCGCTTCGCAGTACGATAATCTCACCTATCAGGCGATGTACGGCGTGAGCCTTTCTTCCACGGTGTTTGTCAGTCAGAATTACGGCGCGAAAAAATTCGATCGCGTGAAGAAATCGGTGTACACCGCGCTGGGGCTGACTACGGTGATCGGCATTGTGATCGGCGGTTTGCTTGCGCTTCTCGCGCGGCCGCTTTGCTCGTTTATGACGGACAGCGAAGAAGTGATCGGCTACGCGCACACGCGCATACTGATTATCGCTATTCCGTATTTTCTTTGCGGCTTGCAGGAAGTTTTCGCGTATTCGCTGCGCGGCTTAGGCAAATCAATGACTTCGATGTTTGTGGTGCTGGGCGGCACGTGTATCTTCCGCATTATCTGGCTGAACACGGTGATGAAAAAATGGCATACGCTGATTGCGCTGTATCTTCTTTACCCCGCGAGCTGGCTTTTAACCACGCTGATTTTCGTGCCGATTTACTTTATCTGTCAGAAAAAGGCGGGCGAAGCTCTTGAAAACGGTAAAATGTTTTGATTTGTGATTAAAATCCGATATAAAAGGCGAAATAAAAGCCGATCCGCGCGCGCAGGTGCGGGTCGGCTGAAATTTTACGGCGCGTAGTTATTCGTTTCTCGAAGCGTAGAGATAGGGCAGGTCGTCAAGGTACGGGCGCATCATTTCCGTGGTGGCGAAAATGCGCACGACACAGCGGAATTTTCCTTGTTCGTCTTTGTAAAGTTTCACGATTTTGCCGTCCAGGCAGAAGCCTTTGCCGAAAAATTTTAAAAGGTCCTGCGTGAGTTGCTTGCCGATTTCGCCGAGCAGCCGATTTAAAGAAATGCTGTAAACGAACGCGGCGAAGCGATCGGGCGCGAGCCGCACGTGTACGATCTGCAATTCGTCGTTTACAAGGCTTTGCGCAAGCGCGCCCTGAAAGTCGGCGGAAAAGCAGCGGAAAATCTCGTCTTCTACGGGAAACGAAAAACCCGCAAGGACGCAGCGGATACGCAGATACAGTTTTGAAAGAAAACCGCGGTTCATCAAGGTAAATTATAGCACGAAAAACGATAAAAGTAAACTTTTTTTCGTGAGATATTTACAAAAAAACGAACGTAACGGCGAAAAATTCCGGATTTGCCGCTTGCGGGAAAAAGACTTGATTTTTTCGGCGTACTCTGCTACAATGAAAGAGTTGTGCGAAAGATACGGAGGAAAAAATGACTTACGAACAGGCGAAAAAATTACTGATCGAAAACGGGCAGGAACAGCTGTTTGCTTATTGGGGCGAATTGGACGAAGCTGGCAGAGCGCGGCTTCTTCGCGGCATTGAAAAGCTTGATTTTTCCGTGATTGAAAATTTCAGGCATCCGCAGAATTTATCGGGAAAAGGCTCGCGCCTTGCGCCGGTGAAAGGGCTTACCGCCGCCGAAATCGAAGCGCGGGAAAGCGAGTATCGAAAAATCGGCGACGCGGCTTTGAAAAACGGCGAAATCGCGGGGTTGCTTTTAGCGGGCGGACAGGGAACGCGGCTTGGCGCGGACGGGCCGAAAGGCGCGTACAATATGGGCGTTACGCGGTTTCTGCCGATTTTTGCGTGTCAGATGCGGAATATTTTAAACGATTTGCGTTCGAGCGGCGCGCGACCGCTGCTTTTTGTGATGACGAGCGAGAAAAACGACGGTGAAACGCGGGCGTTCTGGGCGGAAAACGATTATTTCGGCTACCCCGCGGACAGGGTGAAATTTTTTGTGCAGAACGCCGCGCCGTGCGTGGACGAAAACGGAAAAATTCTGCTTGAAGAAAAGGATACGCCCGCCACTTCCCCGAACGGCAACGGCGGTTGGTTCGCTTCGTTGAAAAAGTCCGGCTTGTACGACAGCATGAAAGCCGAAAACGTGAAATGGCTGAACGTGTACGCGGTGGACAACGTGCTGCAACGCCCGTTCGACCCCGTGTTTATCGGCGCGACGATTGCAAGCGGGAAGGCGTGCGGGGCGAAGTGCGTGAGAAAGCGCGATCCGCGCGAAAAGGTGGGCGTTCTGTGCGAGAAGGACGGCAAAGCGGCGGTGATCGAGTACTACGAGCTAACGGAAGAGACGGCGAACGCGCGGGCGGCGGACGGCACGCTTGAATATTCTTACGGCGTGATTTTAAATTACCTTTTCTCGGTGCAACGGCTGGAAGAAACGGAAAAAGAGAAAATTCCCGTGCATATCGTAAAGAAAAAAATCCCGTATATCGGCGGCGCGGGCGAGAAATGCGAGCCGGAAAAAGAGAACGGGTATAAATTCGAAACGCTTGCGGTGGATCTGATTTCGTTTATGGGCAGCGTATTGCCTTACGAAGTGCGGCGCGAAAAGGAATTTGCGCCCGTGAAGAACGCGGCGGGGGCGGACAGCGTGGAAACGGCGCGCGCGCTGCTGGAAAAGAACGGCGTGAAGCTTTGAAATCTTAGAAAAAGGCGGAAATAAAAACATGGCAACCGATCTGGCGGGAAATGAAAAATTGCAGAAATTCATCGCGCTGTTATCCGATTTAAATCACGAGTGCGCGGAAGTTTTCGCTTCGGGAAAAATTGAAATTCTGCATAAAATGAACGGCACGATCCGCGATATGTACGAAATTCAGCACGGCGGCGAAGAAGAGGCGTATACCGCGATTGAAGAGGACGCGCAGGCGATTTATAAGAATTTCAACGCGATTGTGGCGATGCTCAAAAGCAACGAAAACGGCACGTTCGATAAAGCTACGAACAATGCCGTGAAAACGTTTTTGCGCAATATTTTCGACGCGAATTTGCGTATTCTCACCGCGTACGGCCTGGTGTAAAGCGGCTTAAAACACGTTTTCGAAGCGGAAAGAGTACGTGGCGGGGATTTTTTTCGTCATTTCGATCAGCACTTCGATTTTGGGAAGCGCGTCTTCGTATTTTTCTTCGCCGAGATAGCCGATCGCTTCGTTCAGCTGATAATCCACGTTTTCGATAGAGGTGTGCGTAACCCATACGTGCAGCTCTTTTCTTTTTTCCGTCCAGAACGTGCGTACGCTTTCGCCGTCGCAGAAGGTGGCTTCGTTTTCTTCGGTTTTTTCGTACAACGCCGTAAGGCGTTCGCCGAAGTCGTTAAAAATTTCGTCCACGCGAAACCGTTCGAAAACAGAGATGAAAAATAACAGCGAAGCCGAAATCACGATACTTACGATCGTTTTCACCATAACCTTGCGCCTCCCGTGTCCGTTTGCAGAATTTTGAATTTTTCGCCTTTTTGCTGAAAGTACATTTTGCCGTTGCCGTCGAGCGTTAATATCAGCGCGTTTTTATAATTTTTGCAGCCGTTTTCGCGTAAAATTTCGCAGAATTTGCCGCGCGTTTTGCCGCTTAAAAGCACGTTTTTATCTTCGAATTTGCCTTCGTCGATGATGATCACGGGCAGAGAATTCTGCAATTCTTCGTAATTCGCCTTGGGCAGCGCGGAAAACGTGCCGTTCGCTTCGTACAACGCGTAATCTACGGCGTCGAGCGAGAAATACCCCGCCCCGCGCAGACTTTCGATGAGATCGGAAACGTCGAGATTATTCTTTTTAAGCTGCGTTATATCGATGCCGTTTTTATTGAGTACGATGCTCGGCGAGCCGCTTAAAACGCGCTTCATCGTTTTGGATTTCAGATCGAAAAGGCACACGATCTGGTGCATTAAATAGATGGCGAGAATGGCAACCAACCCGTATAAAAGCGGCACGGACGGATCTGCCATGGGAATACACGCGAGATCGGCGATGATCAGCGTGATCACAAGCTCGTACGGCTGCATTTCGCCGATCTGCCGCTTGCCCATCAGGCGCATGATGAAAAGCAGCGTGATAAATATTAAAATCGTGCGGACGAAAATCAGGCTCATACAAACAGTATCTTTAAAACGGCTGATTTTTATGTGAGCGCGCAGCCGAAAAAATTTTTAGCTTTTTTTTGCCGCGTGCCGCGCGTTTTTCGTTGATTTTTTCCGGGATTTGCGGTATACTGTATGCAACAAGAGTAGCTTTGGCGCGTTAAGTGCCGCCGGACGGGACGTTGCCGGCGGACGAAAGGGAGGCTCGCGATTTTTTTTGCGGGTACGGCTCTGCGGCGACCACGGCGCGTCCGCTTTCGCTTTGTCTTACGCCTTTTTGGGCGGGTATTTACAAAACGGCGGACCTCTCGTTTTTCAACGAGGAGGTTTTTTATTATGGAAAAATTAAAAGAAGGGCAGCCTTTGCAATGCGGCGACGCGGAAAGCGCGCGCTTAAAACCGGCAAACCCGAAAACGTTTTCGCGTGCGTATTTCAAAGAAGCCGCCGCGCTTTTGAAAAACGTGAAAATTCTCGCGTTCGCGGCGGTGATCTGCGCGCTTCGGATAGCCGTAAAATCTTTGAGCGTGCCGATTGCGCCGGGCGTGTATCTCTCGTTCGATTGCTACGTAAACGCCGTAGGGGCGATGGTGTACGGGCCGATTTTAGCCTTACTTGTGGGCGCGGTGAGCGATACGCTGGGCGCGGTACTGTTTCCAAAAGGCGCGTATTTCTTTCCGTTTATCGCCGTGGAAATGCTCAGCGGATTTATTTTCGCGCTGTTTCTGTGGCGGAAAAAACTTACCGCGCCGCGGCTGCTGCTTGCGAAATTCACGGTGAATTTTCTGTGCAATATCGTACTCAATTCGGCGATACAGAAGTGGTATTACGCGCTTTTTGTCACGGACAAGGTTTATTATATGATAAACGGCGTGCGGATTGTAAAAAATCTTGCGATTTTTCCTTTGGAAGCGGTGCTTATCTGCGTGCTTTTAAACGCGTTGCTGCCGGGCTTGAAATCGCTCGGCTACGCTGATAAAGCGCAGGAAGGTATCGCGCTCGAAAAAAAAGAATTGCTGCTTTGCGGCGCGCTTGCGGTGCTTTCGGTGGCAATTGTACTTTTTTACGTGTTCTTTTTAAAGGATTTTGTGGCGGCGCACAATATAAAATTGTTTTAAAATTACGATATTTCCGCGAAAATTCGCCGAGCGTGCGGCTGCGTGCTTGACGAAATTCTTTTCTTGTGCTATACTTATCGGGTAGCCGAATGGAAATAAGCTCGTTTTCATTCGGATAGTCCTTTGAAAGGAGAAAGCAAAAAATGGTTGATTTATTGCTTAGCGATCAACCCGGTATTGAAATTTTCGGGTTTAAAATATACGCTTACGCGCTCTGTATCGTAAGCGGTATGATTGCGGCGTTTTTCTTAATCTCGCTTTTATTCAGGCGCAGAAATATGTCGCCCGATCTTTTTATGACGTACTTTTGCGTTACGCTGCCCATCGCCATTTTCACCACGCGTCTTTTCTATTGCATTACCGACGGTATGCCCCCTTCCGAGTGGTTCTCGATCAAATCTATCCGCGAAGGCGGACTTTCGATTATCGGCGGCATTTTAGGCGGCATTTTCGGCGTTGCGCTGGTGAGCTATATTAAAAAAGTAAATTTCTTCCGCGCGGGCGATTGCATCGTTGTAGGCTTGCTTCTGGCGCAGGCGATGGGGCGTTGGGGAAATTTCGCAAATCAGGAAGTGTACGGGGCGGAAGTTACGAACCCCGCGCTGCAATGGTTTCCGTTCGCCGTGCATATCGACAAAGACGGCTTGTGGCACTATGCGTTTTTCTTCTACGAAAGTCTTGCGAATCTGATCGCGGCGGTTTTAATGTTCCTGTTTTTATGGAAGAACCCGAAAAAGCCGAACGGCGTGGCTACGGCGTGGTATTTTATGCATTACGGCGCGGTACGTTCGATTATGGAACCTTTTCGTGATGATACATTTATTTTAAATGGAGGCGGCGTGCCGTGGTCGCTTGTGTTTGCTTTTTTATTGTTCGCGTTCGGCGCGGCGATGATGGCGTTTGTGCTGCTCAGAAACAGAAAGAAAGAGGGCGTTTTATTCGGCTCGCTCAAAGGCGATCCGTACGCGATCACCGAGTATAAGGGCGATACGAAGGGCGAAATCCCCGTGAAAGACAAAATCAATATGATGTGCGCGATTTACCCCGAAAGTTACGCCGATCCCGCCCCGAAAAGCGAGAAAAAGGCGCAGGAAATACGGGAAGAACAGGAAGCGCAGGAACAATCGCAGGCTACAAGGGAAAGTGACGAAGATCAAGAGAGAAAGGAATAAACAATGAGAAACCTGACTTTATTGACGGATTTTTACGAAATCACCATGGGTTACGGCTTTTT
>CALARO010000251.1 GCA_937888935.1 uncultured Clostridia bacterium | reverse complement strand
GTATCAGGCGCGATTTGCCCGCCAAATCAGTTCAAGCTTGTTTTCATTCGGCTAAACGAACAAGGGAAGCGCAGCACAACACAGAGCTGCGAAGTTTATTTCGCGCTCGCTTCAATAAAATGCGAAACGGAATGTGCCGCAACGCACCCTTCGCCCGCCGCCTTAGCCAATTGATACGGCCTGCCCGTGCAATCGCCCGCAGCAAACACGCCGGGCAGATTCGTGCGCATATCCCGATCGGTGATCACATGCGCGCCGTCCGTTTTCAAGCCGCCGCAAAGCACCGAAAGCGGCGCGCTTTCTTTCAGCAAAAACACCCCGTCCGTTTCCACTTCGCGCGAGCGGAACACCGCCTTTTTCACCCGCAGATCCCCTTCGATCCGCACCAGACCGTCCGTAAAAATTTCCGTCGTAGGCTTTTTCGGCACGTAATCGCACCCCTTATAAAGCGGCACGAAATATAGCTTCGCCGCGAAGTTTTCAAGCAGCGCAACGTCCGCTTCGAAACCCGCAGAACCCGCCACTACCACCGCCGTTTTGCCTTTGTACAGCGCGCCGTCGCACGTAGCGCAGTAGCTCACGCCCCTGCCGATATACTCGCTCTCGCCGGGTACGCTCGCCGCCGCGCCCGCCCCCGTCGCCAGAATCACGGTTTTCGCTTCAAGCCACTTATCAAGACTCGTCTGCACCGTCACTTTTCCGCCGCCCGCGTACACCCCGGCAGCCCTGCCTTCGCACGTTTTTATGCCCGCCGCCGCAACCTGCCGTGCAAGAATTTCCGCCAATTCCGCGCCCGTGCCGCCGGGAAACGCGGGATAATTCATAATCCGCTCGGCTTTCTTAATCTTCGCGCTCGCCCCCGCGCCGAGCAGCACAAAATCGCGCCCCTGCGCCTTTAACGTCAACGCCGCCGAAATTCCCGCCATCCCCCCGCCGATAATCACACAATCCAACATATTTTCACCTCGCTTCGCCCGCAGGCTTCCGCCGCATTATGGCATTAAAAACAGAAGAGCGACGAAACCCGTTCCGCCGCCCCCGCTTTTTATATCGTTCGCCGATTTACGCTATTATTCTGCGCCGTTTCCGCCGCTTTTATCCGCGCCGACCTTATCTTCCGCCGCACTTTCCGCCCCGCCGTCGCAAATCGCCCCGTCGCCGTCGCAATCCGCGCCGTCCGCAGCCGCACCGTCAGCTTCTGCCGCATCAACTTCCGCCGCGCCCACGGCGTCGAGATAGTGCGCGGTATCGCCGCGGCTCGGATCGGCAAACACGCGATCGTACGCAAGGAAGTACCTGCGCCCCGTCACCGTGTAGTAATTCACATACTGCACGCAGATCAAAAGGTAGTACGAAGCGGGAATCGTAAGCAGCAGCATGCTGCCGATCGTGGCA
>CALARO010000250.1 GCA_937888935.1 uncultured Clostridia bacterium | reverse complement strand
ATCGCGCGCGCGTTGCACGCGGTGCAGGTGAGAGAAAACAGCGGTTTTTTATGCCCCACGCCGTAGGGTTCGAGCGCAACAAGCTCGCGGATGAGTTTCGGCGAAAACGCGCCCGTCATCTCTTCCGCCACGGGGATGCGCGGAATAAAATCTTCGCGCGAGTAGTGCGCGCCAAGCTCTTTATCGAGCGCGGCTTCCAGCGCGGCAAAATTTTCCGCCTTTAAATTCACGCCCGCCGCCTGCGCATGCCCGCCGAATTCTTCCATGAGCGACGAACAGGCGCGCAGCGCGCTGTAAATATTCACGTTTTCCACGCTCCGCGCGCTGCCCCGCATCATCTCGCCGCGCCGCACGAAAATCAGCGTGGGGCGATTGAATTCTTCGGCGATCCGCGCCGCCACAATCCCCACGAAACCCGCGTTCCAGTCTTCGCCCGTAAGCATAATCACGTGCGAATACGCGCCCTTTTCCGCAAGCGTTTTCTTCGCCGCCGAGTACAGCTCGTCGCACTTTTTCTGCCGCTCTACGTTGTAGGCGCAAAGCTTCGCCGCAATCTCGCGCTTCGTTTCTTCGCCTTTTGCGATAAATAATTCGTATGCCGCGTTCGAATCGCCCATGCGCCCCGCCGCGTTCACTCTCGGCGCAACCGTGAAAGCGAGCGTCTGCGCCGTGATCTCGTCGTTTTGCTTATCTTTCGTGCGCGCCAGAAGATAGGTGAAGCACGAACGGTGATCGGCGTTGAAAAGTTTCAACCCTTCCGTTACGATGTCGCGGTTTTCCCCGAGCAACGGCACGCTGTCCGCCACCGTGGCAAGCGCGGCAAAATCGAGAAGATCATACGCCCGCTCGCCGAGCAGCGCGCACGCCACCTTAAACGCCACGCCCGCCCCGCACAGATTATCATACGGGTAATCGTCGGCGTTTTTCGGGTTGACGATCACGCAGTCGGGCAATTCTTCGGGCAGCTCGTGGTGATCCGTCACGATCACTTCCGCGCCCAAAGATCTGATATACGCCACTTCGTCTTTGCACGATACGCCGCAGTCCACCGTCAAAAACAAATCCGGCTTTCCTTCCGCGAAAATTCTGTCTATGCCCGCCCGCGAAAGACCGTACCCGTCCGTTCTTTCCGGCACGTAGATCCGCGCGCGCACGCCGTATTCTTCCAGCGCGTAATGCATAATCGCCGAAGAACAGATGCCGTCCGCGTCGTAATCGCCGAACACGGCAATCTCGCCGTCCTTTTCTTTCACCGCGGCGATCGCCGCCGCAAGCTCTTTCATGCCGCGCATTAAAAACGGCGACAAAAAATTCGCCTTTCCCGGGTGCATGAATACGCGCACCTTTTCCGGCGTATCTACGCCGCGCGCGTACAAAATATGCGCCGTGGTGCGTTCCAATCCCGTTTCCGCCGCCAAAACGTTCGCTTCATTCAGTTGTTCTTCCGAAAATTCATATTCGGGAACGATTTCTTTCAATTGTAAACCTCTATCTCTTTCGTATCGCGCTCGCCCGCGCCGCAATTTTCGCGCGGCGGCTTCAAAAAAGAACAAAGAGCGGGGGAAAAGCATATTCCCCCGCATCGAGCGCGTTCATCGAACGTCTTTTAGTCCGCAGCCTGATCCGCCGCGTTTGTTGTGGTATCTTCCGCAGATTTCTTTTCCTTCGCGGGTTTATTCTTTTTATAATCGTATCTGCGTTTTGCCGCGTGTTTTTTTTGCAAATTTTCAAAGATGGGCGGATAAATCGCCGGGAACAAAATTCCCGCCGTGAAGTACGCCGCAAGCACGCCGAAGATCGCAATCACTGCCAGCCGCTGCACGGGCGAAATCCCCGCCGCGCCGATAATCACAAACCCGAGCAGCGTAGCCGCCGCAGCCACGAAAAGCGATTTTTCGGGCATTTCTTTCGCCACAATCTCTTTCGCGGAAAGTCCTTCGTTCTCTTCGCTCTTTTCCGCCGCGTGCATCTTGCCCGCCACGGCAACGCCGAAAATCGCGCCGAGCGCTTCCGATAAGAACAACGCGTTCGCACACGTGGAAGATACGGGAATACG
Source organism: uncultured Clostridia bacterium (assembly GCA_937888935.1). Lineage (GTDB taxonomy): Bacteria > Bacillota > Clostridia > Christensenellales > Borkfalkiaceae > Scatosoma. The sequence continues at coordinate 255 of CALARO010000250.1, read as the reverse complement.
CAAAATCGCCGTCAGCGCAGCCGTCAGCGCAAGCGAAACGAGAGAAATCGCCGCCGCAATCACGCCCGCCGCAAGCTTGTGCCGAAGCGCCGCGTACACAAACACCGCAATCAGCAGCACGCCGCCCGCAATGCACGCGCGAAGCACAAACCCTTTCGAAAGCACGGTACGCGCCGTAAGATACGATACGCTCACCGATACGAGATCTTCGTCCAAGCCTTTCAGCGCGCCGTCGCCGTTCGTCGCTTCCGCTAT
>CALARO010000249.1 GCA_937888935.1 uncultured Clostridia bacterium | reverse complement strand
GCGGCGTGGATAGCTCGGTTGCCGCGCTGCTTTTAAAACAACAGGGCTATAACGTGATCGGTCTTTTCATGCGCAATTGGGAAGAAACCGACAAAAACGGCGTATGCACCGCCGCCGACGATTATGCCGACGTGCGCAAGGTGTGCGCCGCCATCGACATTCCCTATTTCACCGTGAACTTCGCCAAAGAATATCTCGATCGCGTGTTTTCCTACTTCCTTGCCGAGTATTCCGCGGGCAGAACGCCCAACCCGGACGTGCTTTGCAACCGCGAAATCAAATTCGGTCCGTTTCTTCGCGAAGCGAAAAAGCTCGGCGCGGACTACATCGCCACGGGTCATTATTGCAAGATTTCCCACGAAAACGGCGTGCATCTTCTGCAAAAAGCCGCCGATCAGAACAAAGATCAGACGTACTTTTTAAATCAGCTTTCGCAAGAGCAGCTCAAAGACGTGCTTTTCCCGCTGCAAGACATGCAAAAGCCCGAAATCCGCGAAATCGCCGCAAAATACGGTCTTGCCACCGCCAAAAAGAAAGATTCCACGGGCATCTGCTTTATCGGCGAGCGCAATTTCCGCAAGTTTTTAAGCGGCTATCTGCCCGCAAAACCCGGTAAAATTCTCGATCTTTCCGGCAGAGAAGTGGGCGAACACGAAGGGTTGATGTACTACACTCTCGGTCAGCGCAAGGGCCTGTATCTCGGCGGTCTGAAAGGCGAAAAGGAAGAAGGCAGGTGGTTTGTGGTGAAAAAAGATCTCGCAAACAACGTGCTGTACGTTTCCCACGGCGACGAAACGCCGCTCTATTCCGTTTCGTGCGAAGTGAGCGGCATGAACTGGATTCCCGCTTCGCCCGTGGCGCAGAAAGGCAATTCGTTCGATTGTTTCGCCAAATTCCGCTATCGTCAACCCGATCAGGCGGTGCGCGTCACCGTAAAGCCAAACGGCGGACTGCACATTGATTTCAAAGAAAAGCAGCGCGCCGTAACCGAAGGTCAATTCGCCGTTCTCTACGACGGCGAAAACTGTCTCGGCGGCGGAACGATCGATAGCGCGGAATATCCTGACTAAGCACGATTTTTTACGGACTTTTGCCGCCTTTTTCGCGGCGAAAGGTCGTCACTATCGAGAGCGCCGAATATCCCGACTAACCCCGACTAACCGCAATTATTCCATTCGCCGCGCCTATACCCCGTCCGAATTTATTTACAGCTTAATCAGCCGTCGGCAAATTTTTACCGGCATCCCCCGCACGTGGCGCAATGCCCCGTGCATTTTTTTGTCTGTTTGCCGGTAGCGGAATACATTTCGCCCGAATAATCGCGCTGCGTTTCGCCGCCGCAGTCGGGACAAACCACCGTATCCGTATGCGATTTTACCAGCTCTTCGAAGCGTTTCCCGCATTTTTTGCATTTGTATTGAAGAATAGGCATCTCGTTCACCTCTTTTTCTTTCGCCGCGCGCCGTTTCCGCGCGCATCTCACCACGATGATATGCATATTATACTCCTTTTTTTCAAAAAACGCAAGCGTTCCCGACGCCGAATTCCAACGCTTAATCTAAACCAACGTTAAACAATCGCTTCGCCGCTTAAATACGCGTTCACAAGCCCCGATACGTCCGCGCCCGCCTTTTCAAACGCCGCGATCAGATCGCACGGCGCGGCGATTTTGTACGCGCACGCTTCGGCATAAAATTTCAGCGCCTTTTCCGTCCGCTTGCCGCCCGCAACGTTTTCCAGCGCGCAAAACAA
>CALARO010000248.1 GCA_937888935.1 uncultured Clostridia bacterium | reverse complement strand
AAAACATTTACGGCGGTATGGGAAAACATATCGAACAAAAAGGATATTTGAGAACGATGAAAAATTTTTCCGAAAAAGCTTTGCAAGCTCTTAATGGTTATTATGTATATGCTTTGATTGATCCGAGAAACGAAAAAGTATTTTACATAGGCAAAGGTATTCACAACAGAGTTTTTAATCACGAAATAGAGAGCGATAAATCGCCCGATTCCGAAAAAATTAAGTTGCAAACGATAAGTTCTATCGAAAAAGCGGGACTGAACGTAAAAAGAATAATCGTTAATTGGGGATTAACCGAAAGTGAAGCGTTTGCAGCCGAAGCGTCTTTAATCAATCTTTTGAATTTTACTTCGGAAATTAAGCTTTCGAATATTGTTGCGGGGCATCACACACATGAAAGTCTTACGGTTGAAGATTTCGAGCTTCGATACGGTGCGGAACATTTGAAAGCGGAAGATATAAAGCATAATATCCTTGTGATCAAGATAAATCGCCTTTTTCGTTGGGATATGACGCCGCAAGAATTGTATGAAGCGACAAGAGGCTATTGGGTTCTTTCCATTGACAGAGCTAAAAGTATCGAGTATGTTTTTGCGGTATACAATCAATTGATAGTTGCCGTATATAAACCTGACGAATGGCATTACGTTCGTCAGATGATAGATGTTCCTCGCCCGCATGAATTAAAAAACGGAATCAATAAAGAGATTGAGGGAAAGGCTTACTTTATCAGTAGAAATTACGAAACGTTGGACGAAAATCAAAAATTTTATCTTCATAAATCTATTGCGGAATTGAAGGTAAGCCAATCGGCGCAAAATCCGATTACATATTTATCGCCGACGAAAACGACAACTTTTTTACCGACAGAAAATATTTTTGCATCTCAGAGCGACGGTGAAAACAATATTTATGAAGAACCCGATTTTGATTATGTGATCATAAAAACCACAACCGCCAGAATTCAAGAATATGGCGGAAACGTTTACGAAGCGACAAGACGGGCGTGGAAAGTGGGCGAAAGAATAAAGCAATATAAGTATGTTTTATCGGTTGTAAATAAAGTAGTGCAGGCGGTTTATGTTGTGGATAGATGGCGCATGGTTGAAAGCGGCGAATCCAAAGGGCGCTATGAATTTTGGGGAAAAGAAGCAACCGGGCTAAAATTCGATAATCTTATCGGAAAAACAATTCCGGCAAAATATAGGATTAAGGGTATGGCTTCTCCCGTGGTGTATAAAAAATATTGTTAATCGGCGACAAATAAATTGGGGGCAAGAAACGCGCGGCGCGTGGAAGTGCTGTGCGTTTTGACTCGCGGCAGGGAATGAGAAAGAAAAAAACGAAACGCGAACAAAAATCAACGCGAACGAAGGGCAACTCGCTTTTTATCGCCATTTTGCCGGCGGCGCGCCGCTTGAAATCGTTACATTTTACAAGTGATATTGCCCAAATAATGGCAAAAACGGCGTAAAACGAGTAAAAACAGGGAAAAAATAACAGAAAAAACCACAGAAACGAAGAGCTTATCCGGCTCTTCGTTTTTTTTGCGCCCCGAAAAAAGTTCGTTACATTTTCCATTTTTATCGTTACATTGTCCATTCACAAAAGCGGATTCGTCTGCTATAATTAAATCACGAAACCGAAAATTCGCGGTTTTGCACCCCACGCACACGCGCGCAAATTATGTTTGCTTCGGCAATCCGCTTCGGCGGCGCAAGGGCGTGCGACGGGCAAAAATCCGCCACCGACAAAGAAGGAGGAAAAACTTTGGCATTACGTACTAAAAAATTGATCCGATACATAGCGGTGTGTCTTTTTGCGGCGCTTGTTTTCGTCTGTTTTTCGGGCTTCACGCTTACGGGATCGGCGAAAATCAAGTACAGCGGCAAAGGATCGGCAACGTTTTCGGTGATTTCCGAGGAAGAGGAGCAGCCGTTTAAAGAAGCCGTGGAAGCGTATGCGGAAGGTTTCCGGGTGCGTTCGGGCGAAAACGACGCGATTTTTGTGGAAAGCGTATCGAAAACGGAAAACGGCTATAACGTGGAAGTATCTTTCCGCCGCATCGACAAAGTGAAAGCGATGGGCGAATTTTTCCTGCAAAAAACCTCTTCGTTTGTGCCGGAAACGAGCGAGACGGGCGAAATGATCAGAAACTGGGAGGCCGGTTTGTTTGCCTGCACGCAGACGATTTATTATAAGTCCGTGGCGAAATCGGTGGATATCGGCATTGACGAAATGGCGGACGGCTTGCAGCTGTATTCGGCGGACGGCGCGGAAGTTTCTCTGGAAGAGCTGGATAAATACGCGGCGGGCGCAAGCGATAAATCCACTACGGCGGCGTTCAGACTTTTAGACGTAGGGTGTATCGAGCGCCTTACCGTGTCTTTTCCCGCGAATATCGCGTACTACGCGGGCAACGATATGAAGCTTGTGAATAAAAATACGGTGGAAATGCGCCCCGTGCAGATCATGGCGGAAATCACTTCCACCGAAGGCGAAATGATCCCCGAAGATAAAGAAATCGGCGCGATGTTCGGCTACGTGATCTACGAGAAAGGGATAAGTCCCGCGGCGATGTTCGGTATTATCGCGGGTACGATCGTTGCGGGAGGACTGATTGCGGCGTTTATTCTGCACCTGATCAAGCTCGGCAAAAACGTTGCGTTTTCGGGCGCGAACGGCGCGAACGGTATCGGCGCGGCGGGCAATGCGCAAGGCGCGCAAGGCGTGCCGGGTTCGCAGGTTTCATTTGAAATCGCGCCGGCGCAAGGCGAACGGATAATGCAAACGGCTGCCCCGGCGAACGCAACGAAAAAGCAAAGCGCGATTTCGCGCGGGTGGAAGCAATTTTTAAAGGGCGATTTCTGCACGGGAATCCGGCAGCACAAGCTTTTGTATCTGCTGCTTTTGCCGGCGTTTGTGTACGTGCTGATTTTCTGCTATCTGCCGATGTTCGGACTCGTGATCGCGTTTCAGGATTATAAGATTTTAGACGGCGTATTCGGCAGCGAATTCGTGGGATTGAAAACTTTCCGTAAAATTTTCTACGCGCAAAGTCAAGGCACGTACCGCATGTTCCGCAACACCGTGTACATATCGCTGATTCGTATCGGCACGAATTTCCCGATGATTTTAATTTTCACGCTGCTTTTGAACGAGGTGAAAAACCGCCGCGCGAAGGGCGTGATACAAACGATTTCGTACATTCCGAATTTCATTTCGTGGATTGCCGTGGGCGGCATGGCGTTTAACCTGCTCGGCGAAAACGGCGCGCTGAACGCGATGCTGATCAGGCTCTTGGGGCATAGCTTCGATTTCTACGGCGAGCCGGATTATTGGTGGGGCATTTTAGCCGTGTCTTCGCTGTGGAAAGGCATGGGTTGGGGTACGCTCATCTATATGTCCGCGCTCGGCGGCATATCGGACGAACTATACGACGCGTGTACGATCGACGGGGGCGGCAGATTCCGTCAGGCGATCACAGTAACGATCCCCGGCGTGATGAACGTGATTATGTTGCAGCTGATTTTGGATATTTCTTCGATTATGGGCGACAATTACGAGCAGATTATCGCTATGACGCGCAGTCTTGATATTTTAAACTCCACCACAAACGTGGTAGGTACGCTCGCCTACGGATCGGTGCTCGGCGGCAGCGGATTCTCGCTGGCTACGGCGTGCGGACTGATTCAGGGCGTGATCGGTCTGATCCTGGTGATTTTCACAAACAGGATCGTAAAGAAAACAGATAACGAGGGGATATTATGAAAAACACGGGAAGAGTTACCAAAAAAATATCCGTATTCAATATCGTAAACGCGCTGATTATGATTTTGCTCACGCTGGCGTTCATTCTGCCGTTCTGGCTGATCGTCACCGCGTCTTTGAGCAGCAATTCCGTTCTGATGCGCGAAGGCTTTTCGATTTTCTTCCGCGGCTTCACGTTCGCGGGGTACAAATTCTTGTTTTCGATCGGCGACGCGTTTTTGCGAGCGCTTGCGGTTACCGTAGCGGTGGCGGCGGCAGGTACGGCGATTTCCGTATTCGGCTGCGCGTGGGCGGCGTTCGCGCTCTCGAATAAAAAACTTGTGGGAAGAAAATTTTTCAATGTGTTTTTCATGATTCCCATGTTTTTCTCGGGCGGCACGATTCCCACATACCTTGTGATCCGCGGCATAGGCTTGTACGATACGATCTGGGCGCTGATTCTCCCCGGCAGCATCGGCGCGTACAATATTTTGCTGCTTCGCAATTACTTCTACGGACTTTCGCCCGCGCTGGGCGAGGCGGCGCAGCTTGACGGCGCAAACGATTTTCAGCAGATCTGGCACGTGTATACGCCGCTTGCGCTGCCGATGATGTTCACCGTAGGCATGGTAACGTTCGTGGGGAAGTGGAACAGCTGGCTGCCCTCGGTTTTGTATCTCGAAGCCACGCACACTTCGCTGCAACTCGTGCAGCACGTATTGAAGCAGATGATCGACAACATGCAGGCGTTTTATTCGAGCCGCGCTTCGGGCAGCGTGGCGAACGCGCCTCTTACTTCGGCGCGGAATGCGGGCATCGTGATCGTGATACTGCCGCTGATTCTCATTTCGCCGATTTTGCAGAAATATTTTGTGAACGGCATTACGGCGGGCGCGGAAAAAGGCTGATACGGCGCAGATACAGCGTTTAAATGTTGAAAAAAAGTCGGTAAAACGGCTTGAAAAAAATAAAAATAAATTCTTTTGTTTCGGAGGAAGAAAGATGAACAAAAAAGTATCTTCTATCATTGCGGCAAGCGTGCTTGCCATGGGCGTAGGATTCGGCGCTTGTGCCGGGAACACGGACGATCCCGTAAACCCGGGCGGCGGAAGCGGCGAACGGCCTTTGGGTAAGACGATTTCCATCTACACGGGCGGTTCGAGCGAATTTACGTGGACGGCAGGCTCGGAAGAAGAGCGCGTGCTTGATTACGTGGAACAAAAATACTACGACGAAACGGGCGTTTCGCTCGATTTTCAGATCTCCCATCTCGGCGAAAACATGCGCTCGAAGCTGGGTACGGCGCTTTCTTCGGGCGGCGTGGACGTGATTGTTTCTCACACCCGCGGCGGCGTGGGCGTAGACGATTATCTGATCGAACAAAACGCGTATTTCAATATCAACACGCGGCTTCGCACCCGCGCAAAAAACCTGCTGAAATACATCGAAGGAGATCCTCTTTGGAGTATGACTACTTCGAATAACGAGGTTGTGGGGATTCCCTCGGCAATCAATCCGTATAAATTCGGTATTCTCGTGAGAAAAGATCGCATGGAAAAAGCGGGTTACACCGACGACGCGGCAAAAACAAGCGAGATCTGCCCCGCAACGAACAAGAATTACATTCTTGTGGATAATCTCGAAGATTTTGCGGATATGTGCGTGGCGATGAACGCGCTCGAAGGCGCAGGCGCATACGCCGTATCCGGTGCGGTGTGGGACGTGGAAAAAGCTCTTACGCTGGGCGCGTTTGCCGATTCCGGCTATTTTACGAGTACGCTTAAAAAAGGCAGCGAGCTGGGGTTGACCGACGCGGAAAACGCAAATAAAGACCTTGTTGTGTCGGGTTATGGCACGAAAGAGTATGAAGCGGTTACGCAAATCGAATACGAATGGGTGCAGAAGGGAATTCTGAACCCCAAGATGAACGGCGTGCTTCTGGAAGAAGCCGAAACGGAATTTATCGCGGGGAAAACGAGTGTGT
>CALARO010000247.1 GCA_937888935.1 uncultured Clostridia bacterium | reverse complement strand
GTGCGAAGGGCGGGGCAGCGCGGAAATTTCGCCGTAATCGCCGCTTCTTGTATCTTCGTTCGGAATGATTATGGCAAGCGGCGAGCCGGTGGAAACTCCGTCTTTCACGCCGCTTAAAATGCGGAATTCATCCTTTTCCCGCCGCGCCGTGTCCGATTTCAGCTGCGGACGGCGCAGAGAAAGCCGCCGGGCGATAAATTCTTCGTCGATTTTCAAGCCGGGCGCAAGTCCGTCGACAACCGCGCCTATCGCCGCGCCGTGGCTTTCGCCGAACAGCGTTACGCTTACGTTTTGCCCGAAAGTATTTCTCATTGCTTTGTCCCTCCGCAAAGTATTTCTGCGCTGCGCGCGGCGATTTCTTCCGCGCTTTCTTTCTGAAAACGAAAGCTGCCGATTTCGTCTACATACACCGCGGTGATTTCGTCGGCGTTCGCCTTTTTATCGTGCCGCAGAAATTGCAGCATATCGTTTTTTGAAAATTTCGCGCGCACGGGCAAGTCGTAAGCAAGCAGAAGTTTTTCTATTCTCGCGCGCACGGCGGGGGAGCACATCGGCAACATTCCGAGCCCCACGCATTCGCCGTGTAATAATTTGCCTTCGTATTCGCTTTCTACGGCGTGCCCCGCGGTGTGCCCGAAGTTGAGCACGCGCCGCAAGCCCTTTTCCGAAAAATCGGCTTCAACGACGGCTTTTTTGATTGACAGCGATCTGGCGATAATCTCTTCCGCGTGCGGGGCGAACGAGTCGGGGTAGCCCTCGGCGGCGGTTTCGAGAAGCACAAACAACTCTTTATCGCTCGTAGCCGCCATTTTAATGCTTTCCGCAATGCCTGCGGAAAGTTGCCGCGCGGGCAACGTTTCTAAAACGCGCGTATCGATGACTCCCTTGCAGGGGGGATAAAACGCACCGACGATATTTTTCACGCCGCAAAAATCGATGGCAGTCTTGCCGCCGATCGAAGAATCCACGTCCGCCAAAAACGTGGTGGGGAAGTTGTAAAACGCTATGCCGCGCATATACGTAGCCGCCGCAAAACCGCACAGATCGCCGATGACGCCGCCGCCTGCGGCAATCGCCTTATCGCCGCGCGTAAAGCCGTGTTCGCACATGGTTTTTTGCAAAAGCGCGTAATTTTCGAGATTTTTGCTGCGTTCGCCCTGCGGCAGCGTAACTATCACGGGCGAAGAAAAATGCGAAGCCACCGCTTTGGCATACGCTTTTGGCACGCCGTCGTCGGTTACGATTAAAGTTTTGCCGCCGCGCGGAATATCTTTATAACTTTCGTCGTTTTCGATCGCGCCGCGATTGATCAATACGTTGTAGCCGCCAAGCGGCGTTTTTACAAAAATGTCCATATTTGCGCCCCGCTTACCGGTACGAGCCTACCAATTTGAGTTTTGCGCACACGGCGGATAATTCCTGTAACATCGCTCTGCCGTTTTCCGAGTTGATATTGCCGTCCGCTTCCACGTAGAAATAGTAATTCCAGATCAGCTCTTTCATGGGGCGGCTTGTCAGCGTGCGCATGTTGAAATCGTGCGCGCCGATGATATTGAGCGCCTGTGCCAGCGATCCCGCTTCGTTTTTCGCCGTGAATACGAGAATGAAATGCGAACTTTCGTCCGGATCGGAAGGCTGCGGCAGATTCTGCACGCGCGAAAACACGGCGAAACGCGTGGTGTTGTTCTTATCGGAATTGATGCCGCGCACGGCAATATCCAAGCCGAAAGTTTCGGCGGCGTTTTCCGATCCGATCGCGGCAAAGGAGTCGTCACATTCTTCGGCAACGAATTTCGCCGCAAGCGCGGTGTTGGAATATTCCAGCGTTTTAAAGCCGTTCCGCCGCAGAAAATCGCCGCATTGTTCGAGTGCCTGCGGGTGCGAAACCACCGTTTTCACTTTTTCGAGACTGCCGCCTTTTTTCACGAGAAGATTATGCGTCACTTCCGTTTCGATCACGGCGTTTACGTATAAACTGCCCGAAAACGCAAGATCCATAACAACGCTTACGTCGCCCGCATAACTGTTTTCGATCGGCAGCACGGCGCAATCGTATTTTCCTTCTTCCACGGCTTTATACGCTTCGGCGAAATCGCCGCAGGCAAAAAGCGAAGCGGAAGGGAAAGCCTTTTTCGCGGCGAGATACCCGAACGCGCCTTCCGCGCCGCAAAACGATACTTTCAAACCTTCCGTTTCGCGCGATTGCAGCGCGCGGGATACGCTCATCACCGAAGTGATAAAATTCACGTAGTATTCGCGGATTTCGGGATCGGAAATATACGCCGAATTTTTTTCGATCACGCTTGCTTCGCGCGATTTATCAAGTACGCCGATGCCGCGCTCGTTTTTGTAAGCCGCGATTTCTTTTGCGGCGTTCATTCGCTTTTCGAATAAAAAAGCCATTTCTTTGTCGATCTCGTCGATGACCGCACGATTTTTCGTTAATACGTTTTCGTTGTCCATTGCCCTGTTCCTTTGTGCTTTGTAAAATAAATAAGCGACTTCCGCATAGGGTACGGAAATCGCTTGAATTTCTTGAATGAAGAAGCCGAAATCAATGCCGTGCCGTAGCGGAAAAATTTTCACGTATAGCAAAATAGCGGTACGTAAATCGTATCGCATTCATATAAAAATATGCTTTTTTTGCCGCCGTCATTTCGATATCTCCGATTATTTTCGTTCTTATTATCTAAATTATAGTGCTTTTATGCCGATTTGTCAAGCTTTTGAAAGGCGGAATCATATAAAAAGATCGGGTTTTTCAAGAAAAACAGAAAATTTTTCCCTTCCCCGGAAAATTCGGGAAAGGGAATGGGGATTTTGATTATTGTTCGCCGCAAATGTCGTTCCACATCGTGTTCGCCCGGTCGTTTACGTTTTTATCGAAGAAATCCATCACCACAAGGCGATTTTTTGTTGCTTCGTCGGGAAACTGAGCGAAAAGCTGGCGGTGCAGTTGTTCGGCTTTCGTGGTAATCACATATTTTTCTTCGCTTTCTGCGGGTGCGAAGAAATACGTGAGATCGTAGGTTGCTTTGTCTGCTTCTGCCGTATCGTCTTCGGGGGTGTATTTTTCGGTGATATAATTAAACATAGCTTC
>CALARO010000246.1 GCA_937888935.1 uncultured Clostridia bacterium | reverse complement strand
TCTCGTTTTTTTCCACGAGAACCACTTCGTTTCCGTTTTCCGCGGCAATGCACGCCGCCATCAGTCCGGAAGCGCCCCCGCCGATCACGCATACTTTTTTCAATGTAATTTCTTCCTTGATTTCGCTCGATTTCGCTTGTTTTGCTCGTAAATAAACTATCGGCACGGGAAAATTTCACCGTGCCGAACGCCGATATTTTTCAAAAGTTACACGGGATAAACGCCCGTTTTCGCAAGATCTTTGTCTACGCCGTCTTTATGCGCCGCGCGCCACTTGAAGAAGTTTTCCGCCACCTGCTCAAACACCGCGTAAGAAAGCACGTCTTCTTCCTTTTCGTAGTAGCCGAGATCAATCACTTTCTTCTTGACGTCCTCGTATTCGGGTTTCAAAAGATCCGCAGGGCGGCAGGTAATGCGTTCCGCGTTGCCGAGTACTTTTTTCGCCACTTCTTCGTTCACGGGCAAAGGCAGCTTGCCGTATTTCCCCGCGAAGAGATCTTTCGTTTCTTTCGTCACCATCTTGTAACGCTCGCCCGTAATCACGTTCATCACGGCTTGCGTACCAACAATCTGCGAAGAAGGCGTCACAAGCGGAGGATATCCGCAATCTTTGCGCACATTCGGCACTTCCGCCAGACATTCAAGAAGCTTATCTTCCTTCCCCGCCTTTTTCAGCTGATTGATCAGGTTGGAAAGCATCCCGCCGGGAACTTGATAAATCAGGGTGTTCACGTCGATGCCCTTCACTTTATCCGTAAGAATACCGTCGTCTTTCAGGCGTTTTTCCACCGTCTTGAAATGCTTCACGATCGGCAGAAGCTCTTCGATCGAAATGCCCGTGTCGTAAGGCGTATCCTTCAATGTAGCCACAAGCGGCTCGGTTGCGGGCTGCGAAGTGCCGTTTCCAAGCGGCGAAAGCGCGGTGTCCACAATGTCCACACCCGCAAGAATCGCCATCAGATACACCATATCGCCCGTACCCGTGGTGTTGTGCGTATGCAAATGCAGCTTCGTTTCGGGGCGCAAATTCGCTTTCAACGCCTTTACAAGGCGGTATGCGTCGAAAGGCAGCAGCAAATTCGCCATATCTTTCAGGCAGATATTGTCCGCACCCATATTTTCGAGCGTTTTCGCGAGATTTACGAAATATTCGTCCGTGTACACAGGACCGGTGGTA
>CALARO010000245.1 GCA_937888935.1 uncultured Clostridia bacterium | reverse complement strand
AACAGGTGTAACATTTCGTAAAACACGGATTTTGCAGATGTCAAGCCCGGAAAAAACAAAATCGGCTGTCAAAGTAGGGGGAATAGCGCTCATCCAGAGCGAGCGCAGTTCGCTTACGAAACAGTCTGAAAAAAACAGAAAAGACGGATACCGAATCCGCCTTTTTTTCTTATTAGCGTGCGAAGCACAAGCAGGAAGCCGCAAAAGTTTAATGCCGCCCCCGTGGCGGCATACGCAGAGCGACAGAAAAGCTCGTTGCCGTTGCGCGTAGCGCGCAAGCGTTCCCCTTGTTGCCCCGCGTGGGGTAACAGGGGAACGGTTGCCACTTACGCAGAAATTTTACAATATTTTTCAATTCGATTTTTTATGTATTCAGGATTTATACCATAATCAGTCCATAAAGTGATAATAGGTAAATTTGCTTCATTGCAAATAGTTTCTACTTTTTTATCTCTTATCCATCTATCTTTCTCTTTATGAGAATTATCATTGATTTCAATTAAAACAATAGGATTTGTTTCAAGGTCGAAAATAACGAAATCAATATTTCTGAAAAGTTCATTTTGATACTTATGATCATCAGATCTATTTATAATCGTAGCAAGATTGATTTGCGGCAAAGCTACGTATCCCTTTGGCGTACCGTCTTTAATTGCGTGAAAAAATTTAATTTCTGTTGCCGTCATTAGTTTCTTTTTTTCATACGTTTTTGTATGCGGCATTTGTTGCTGTAATGTTTGATTTACATTATGGCGTTTTTCTTCTCTGTCGATTTCTTCATTTCTTCGATTTTGTTCGGTAACTCTTTTAATGATTTCAATAATTCCCCAAATAACGATCGCAGCGCAAATTATTTTAATTAGCATAAAATTCACCTTTGATTAAAAGTTATATTTCCGTGATTATCTCGGATATTATTTTGAATTTTACTGCCTTTTTCGTCTTCCAATCCAAGTATATATTCCGACGGAACATCAAGAACAAAGCATAAATTCGCAAAAGTATCAAGCGCAGGCATTGCCCTTCCGCTGAGATATTGAGATAGCGTTGGTTGTTTAATTCCTATTCGGCGACAGATTTCTGATTTAGATAATTCGCTTTCGTTTATAGCGGTTTGAAGCCTATTTCTTATTTGTTCAAGAGTGATCATACTTTTATTTTATAGGAAATGCCTAACAAACGCTTGACAATTAGGCAATATCTAAGTATAATATAAACAGTTAGGCAATGCCTACAATAAAGAATTAAAAGCCGCGCCCGGCTAAGTAGGGCAAAGGAGTAGAAATGATAAAAAAGAGTTGTTCGACGTGTGAGTGGAATTTTGGAACGAATTGTTCGGCAGGCGTAAAAGATCCGGAAACGGGTGAAGATTTGTACGGCGCGCCGATGAAAGAAATGCGTGAAAGATTTTCCGGACATTGCGATTATTGGGAAATTAGTCTTTCGGCTTATATTCGGTTGTCTGCCGCGGATAAGAAAATAATTGAAGCTGAATGGCGTGAGCGAAACGAAAAACGAATGAAAGTATTTAAAATGCCGAGTCAAACTGAAAAGGACGGTGAAGCGAAATGAGCGAAGGCTATATGATACTTCCTATACTTATTTTGATTTCTTTTTTTGTATCTTGCATACTTTTTTATTTGGATTTGCGAAGTATGGTAAAAAAATAAGTATCAGATACGGACGAATGCCCGTTGAAGAAAAATAAAAACACGGACAGCCGGAAAGACGGCGAAGGAGAAGAAGAAAATGTTAAAAGTAGAAATGAAGATTGAGAAAAGGTCGTTTAAAAACAGTACCGGTGAAGAAATCGGATATCTGGCGTGCGTGGCGAATATTCGCGGCGAAGATATTCGTTTTCAGGTGAAGACAGAAGACAAAAAGCTTTTCGAATATCTGACGAAAGACGAAGACTTGCTTCCGGAAGAAGAGGCGTAAACGAAATGGCAAAGGTAATAGGAATAATTTTAACTCTCGGTTGCCTTGTGTTGTGCGGGTATCAGATA
>CALARO010000244.1 GCA_937888935.1 uncultured Clostridia bacterium | reverse complement strand
TTATTTTAACTTTTTTCCTTTTTTCATACCCCAACATTTGACTTTGAGCCAAAAAGCTCAAAAACAGAAGAAAAACCCCCGAAAATCACAGAAAAAAAGCCCGCCCGCGGAATGGGAACCTCCGCGGACGAGCCGGATAAATCGGAAACGCGAACGACGAAAAGGAGTACATCGCCCGCGTTGGGTGAGTGAATTTATTTGTCGGAATTTGTATCGCAGTTTTGCGCTGCCTGTTCGGCTTGCGTTTCTTGCGCGGCGAATTTTTTCGTTTCCGCTACGAACGCTTTCGAAGAGAGCAGCAGCACCCCCGCCACGATCACAAGCAGAATATCTACGAACACAAACGAATTGTATGCAAGGCTATAAGCGAATACGTTGGAAGCACCCGCGTCGAGCGCGTATGCGCCGAAAGCAAACGCCCCCGAGATGACGTGCGAGATATACCGCATCGTGCCGCCGATCAGCGCGGAAAGCGCAAATTTCAGTTGCGGCGATTTGATGTGTACGTTCTTCAATACGCCCGCAAGTCCTGCCATCGCAAACGCCACGGGGTAGTCTAAAAGGAACTGCGCCGGGTGAATGATATACGGATCTTGCAGCGATTGCAAAAGTCCGTACACGAAGCCGACAAACAAGCCTTTTTTCGCGCCGTAGAGATAGGCGTAAAGCATAATCGGCAAAAGCGATACAAGCGTTACGCTGCCGCCTTGCGGCAAATCCCAAAGCTTAATGTACGAAAGCGCAAACGAGAGCGATACGCAGATGCCTGCCAGGGCGATGCTCTTCGCGTCGAACGAGAAGTTGCCGCCCTTATCGGCAAGAAACGCCGCCGCGAGCGCGGCGATCACCAGTATGATCGCGCCGAGATACAACGCAAGCTGATTGACTTTGCCCCAAGAGCCGTCTGCCGTATCGTAGTAACCGTCGTTTAAAACGTTTTTATTGAAATAAACGATCAGGCACACGAATGTGGCAACGAGCGCGGCGGCAAGCAAACCGAACGTGATATACAGCGCCGTTTTGCCCGCTTTTTTCGAGTACAGATATGCGATATACGAGATAATTCCGCCGGGTACCGCAATACCCGCAAGGATCATCGGGGGGATCAGCACCAAAAGCTTCGGCTTTTCCTGCATGTAGCCTTTTTCGCCGATTTTACCGAAACCGATCGCGAGCATCGTTAAAACCACGGTGAGCGCGAACGTAACGCCGATGATTGCCGCCGTTTTCAGAAAAGACGGAAATTGTTCCGCTTTTTTTCTGCGGGTGAATACGCCGACTACGATAAATGCGGCAAGAAGAAACAATGCGGCGTATAAAAATACCTTTCCGAGCAAAGTGGAAGCGTATTCCGTCCACAATTCTTCGTAAACGTAGCCGATCGTTTTGCCTTTCTCGTTTTTCACTTTCTCAGAATAAGAAGCAAGTAACGATTGCAACATAGAATGACTCCTTTCCGTCCGGCGCGAAATTTTAAAGGCGGAAACTTCCGCAAAAGCCCCTTTTTCACGTTTACGCGCCGCCAGAAAGTGGTATATATTTTCTACGGGTTTTTCCATAAAAAAACGCACACGCGGCACGTGAGCGGATTGAAGACATTCTTAACGGTTACATCGTTCTTTCGTTCGGGGATTGTCCCGTCCGATTCAAATGGTATAATCTCAGCCTTTTACAGCACCCACGACGGATTTAATTTTGTTTGCAAGCTTTCGCTTACAGATGATATTATAAAACAATGCGGCAGGACTTGTCAACAATTTCCGCGCCCTTTCGACAAAAATTTGCAAATTTTACGAAAAAATTTTTTCAAGGAAGTACTTTTATGCAAACGCAGGAAACGAAAAACGAAAAAAACACCTTTGATTTTTACGCGTATCTCGACAGAATGAAATTTATTCGCCGATGGCCTTTGATGCGCTGCACGCGCGACGAGAATATTATGGAACATTCGCAATGCGTGGCTCTCATAACGCACGCTCTGTGCGCGATTAAAAATACTCTGTTCGGCGGGCATGCGGACGAAGGGAAAGCGGTTTTATACGCGGTATATCATGAAACTTCGGAAGTGATGACGGGGGATTTGCCCACGCCCGTGAAGTACTACAACCGCGGCATACAGGGCGAATATAAGAGCCTTGAGAAGCTGGCGTGCGAAAAATTGGTGGCAACGTTGCCCGAAGAGTTGCGCGGAAGCGTTTCGCCGTATGTGTTTGCAAACGAGTCGAGCGAAGAATATAAGATTATGAAGGCGGCGGATCGGCTGGCGGCGTATGTGAAATGCCTTGAAGAGCTGCGCTGCGGCAATTCGGAATTTTTAAAGGCGAAGGCTTCGATCGAAGCGGATTTACATTCGCGCAAAATGCCCGAAGTGGAATATTTCTTTGAGAAGTTTATTCCGGCGTATTTGTTGAGTTTGGACGAATTAGAAAGCCTGTGATATAACTGTTTCGCTTGGGGGCGCGCGTGATAAACGGCGCAATACTTTGGCAAGCTGCGCTTTTGCTGGCTCATTTACGCATAGTAAACTCGCGGCGCAAAA
>CALARO010000243.1 GCA_937888935.1 uncultured Clostridia bacterium | reverse complement strand
CGCCCTGTTTCAGCTTTTCGCCGCGCCCGTATCGAAACTGTTCGCGCTCACGCTCGACGAATCTTCCGCCGTATCGAAGACGGACGTAATTTCTTCCACGCAAACCGCGCTGCATATCGCCACGCTCGGGTACGTATTTATGGGCGTGAGCGTAGCGATCCAGGGCGTGCTGCAAGGCTTCGGCGAAATCTACACGCCGCTGATTATTTCCGTATTGCGGCTGATTTTCCCCACGCTGCCGCTCGTGTACCTGTTTACGCTGAGCGCAAACGCCGCCGCAATGATATGGTGGGCGTTCCCGATTTCCGAAGCCGTCGCCGCCGCCGTCTCGTGCGCGTTTCTTCTTCGCCGCATACACAGACAAACAAAAATGCAGCAAACGTCCCCGAACGATGCGCAAAATCATGCGCCCGAATTATAATTTTTCCGCCGCTTCCAATTTTTCAAGTTGTTCCGCAAAGCTTTCCAAACGCATTTTATCCGTTTCGGAAAGCTTTTTGTATATTTCAAGCAGCCGTTTCGCCCCGCCCGCGGCATTTTTCTTTTTCGCGCCATACAAGTTTTTTTCATTATCCGAGACATTCTCGCGAAGCCTGCCGCTTAAAAGATAATCCACAGAAACGTTGAAAAACGCCGATAAGCTTAAAAGCGTTTCGATCGACGGCTCGCGCGCGCCCGTTTCCCACGAAGCCACCGTCGATTGAGAAACGTTCAATTCCCGCGCAAATGCCTTCTGCGATATTTCGTAAGATTTGCGCAATTTTTTCAGATTTTCGGAAAAACTCATTTTGTTCCGCCTTTGCCTTCGCCCGAAATCCCCTTGCAAGGTTTTTTCGGCAAATGCTTTTTCTTCTATAATATATTTGCGCAAAAAAATCTCAAATACAAATATTTACTTTTCATAAAATATCGCGAAAAGTAGTTGACAACTACTTTTCGTAGTGATATTTATTTAACAAAGGAGAAACCGAAAATGCTCGACTTAAAGAAATACTACGGCGAAATGAAGAAGCTTACAATTGCGGAACTCATCCTGAACGCCGTCACGTTTTTCTGCATTCTTTTTCTGTTTGTGCTGCCGTGTTTCACGGCAAGCGTCGAATACAACCCGGATATTTTAATTTCGGAATCCGAAAATGCCGTGCAAAAGATCTTCTACGATAAAGTGCGGGCGGCGCTGCGCGCCGAACTTTTGCAAGGCAACGATCCGGAAACAATCACGTTTTCGTTTTCGATCGCCGAAGAAATCAAGCTGATAATTTCCGCTTTCAGAAGCGGCTATTCCGAATTGTATATCTTGTTTATGCTTTATTTTCTTATCCCCGTAGCGTTCGGCGCAGGCTTTCTCTGCACGTCCGCAAGCAACGCGGTAAAACGTTGCAAAAGGCTTTTTTCCAACGAAATCGGCAACGCAACGCTATTATTTTTCAACGATATCAAAACAGGTACGGATAAAAAGAAAAAGAAGAACGCCTACGATCAATATAATGCGGTGAGCGTAGTGATACTGATCGTTGTGGAAATGATTTTTTTCCGTTGGTTCGGCGCAAATTTGTCTTTCATGGCTCACGCTTCGGGCATTTCCGCCGTCGGATATTTTGCGATTTTGCTTGCCCTGATCGCCTGCGGCTTCAATTTTTATACGAATAAGCAAAAGAAAAAGTTAAAAACCGCGCTTTTAAAAGCGGACTATGAAGATCGGCAAGCCGTGGAAGCCGCGTTGCAACGTTCCCCTTTCGATTTGCACACGCCCGCCGAAAACGTGCCGAAACAACATTTCCCGCCGCAGGCGCAACCGTCGCAAAATCAGCCGACGCCGCCGCTCGGGCAACAGACGCCGCCCGCATATACGCAAGCCACGCAGAACATGCAAGCCTTTTATCCGCCGTATATGCCCGCTTACTACGTACCGTATGCGCAAATGCCCGCCGAAGCGCAACCGCCGCAACAGCAACCGCCCCGACAAGCGCAAATGGTGCAACAGCAACCGCCGGCAGCTTTCCCCGCTTCCCCCGCGAACGCGCAAGCCACGCCCTCCGCGATCGCCAACCCCGCCAAACCGAACGATACGAATAAATAAAAATTAATCCCGACCTTGCCCTTTGGGTAAAGTCGGGATTGCAATTAGCGATTTTTTGTAAAAAACTATTATTTCACAAAGATTTTAAGTGCCGAGCAAGCCGCCGCGAGAATCGAGAACACGCCGCCGAGAATCGAGCCGATCGCGATTTTCAGATTATCGCCGTCTTTCAGCGCGTCCATAATGCTTCTCACAAGCGCGTTCCACGAACTCGAACCTTCCGAACCCGCTGCGGAAACATACGAAGCCGCCGTGAAGAAGAAGATCGCCGCCGCCACGAAGCACGCCGCAGCAATCACGTTCAGAAGGAACGATTTTTTGCCGAGCGCGGCAAGAATAGCCACCACGCCGCCGCCGAGCGCAAGCAGGTACGGAAGCAAATTCATAAACGAGAAATTCAGGAACTTCACTTCGCCGATAATCGGGTAAGTTTCCGAATATCCGAACGCCACCTGCGTACCCTTATACTGCGCCAATACGTTTTCGCCCGAAACCAGCTCAACCGCATTCACGAACATCATGCACACCGCAACAATCGCGAAAAGCACCGCGCCTGCGGAAAGCGCAAGACTTAAAGTAGAAGATTTTTTTCTTTTTTTAGCCATAACAGCCTCCGAAAATAGATTATGTAACAAACGTTACATATTCATTGTAGCATATTCGAAAATAAAAATCAAATCATTTACGGCGATTTTGTTCAAATTTTTTCATTGACGATTTTTCGCCGTTTTTCTTTTTCCGCCGCCGGAAACGAAAGTTTTTCTCATTTGTTCTCACCGGTAATTTTGAAAATATAATCGTCTGATAAACAAAAGAAAATATTTTTTTAACACATATAAAAAACTTGATTAAATTTATTTTTTGTGATATAATGAAAAATGC
The DNA here is from genome assembly GCA_937888935.1 of uncultured Clostridia bacterium. Classification (GTDB taxonomy): domain Bacteria; phylum Bacillota; class Clostridia; order Christensenellales; family Borkfalkiaceae; genus Scatosoma. Next base: position 6,501 of record CALARO010000243.1, on the reverse strand, counting down.
CAAACTAACTTAATACGTGAAATCAGGATATAGCCTTTTGGGGATAATTATATCTGTTTTTTCGCACAATAATATGACTTGAATTTGATAAAATGCAGATTCTCTCCGTATTATTGTGAGTTTTGCAATTTCACGTAGGTTAGTTTGGCGACTATCGGATCTGCGTTTTTATGCGTCGATTCCGATCGGCGCATTTTTTTATTTTGAAATAAAAAATTTTATTAACCACAAATACGGAGGAAAAAATTATGTGGATCTTTATTCTTAGTATCGTTACAATCGTCGTACTTATCATTGTTGCTTCGCTATTCAGCTCGCGATGTCCGAATTGCAAAAAATTCAACGCATTGGAACAGATTGATAAAACCATTGTCGCAACCGAAGAAATAAGTAAAATCGAAGAGCTGAAAATCCGCGACAAACAAGGCAACGAAATCGGCACGCAAGAACAAAGAAAATATGGCACAAAAGTTACTTATGAAATCACTCGCCGCTGCAAATTCTGCGGATATATCGATAAATATCACATCAGCGAAGACAAATATTAATCTGAGGTGCATCTATGGATATTTACTTGAAAAATTTATTTCCTATCGAAAAATCGCAGTATCACGAATGGACGATTTGTCTGAACAATGCCAACGAAGAACAGGTATACTCTTTTTCTGAAAACCCGCAACGGCTTTTAGAACATATTTCCTGGAAGCGTCACCGCGGCTCATCTGTCAGTTTCCGAAATATTAACACAAAATATTGTTTGCAATTTATTCGCCTTGACAGAGATCAGAAATACAATCAATGGTTGTTTTTAGGCGCATTCGAAAATTGCGGCGTGTACAACTTCCCCGATGGTCACCAAACCTATAATTTAAAAAAATTAGATATCTATTCGGGCTTTTCCGAACGCCTAATCATCGAATACACAAAAATTCAAGGTCCGAAGCAAGCAAAAATCGATATTTCAAACATTGAAAACATAAAAGTTGTAAGCATATTAGAAAAAAGCTATGTGCAATGCAGCAGAAAATTCGAAGGTTACGATAAAGTATCTCTTTCGTTTCCCGACTTGAAAAATATCATAACGTCAAATGTGGATAATTGGCGTATTTTATTAGAAAATATAAACTGCATCTATGCTATCACAGATACTCTCACGGGGAAAATTTACATAGGCAGCACTTACGGTTACAACGGCACTTGGCAACGTTGGTGTACTTATGTAAATACAGGCGGACACGGAAACGATGCCGAATTAATCCGGCTTCTTGCAAACAATTCCGGCTATGCGAATAATTTTAAATTTTCTATCGTTGAAAGCTTTTTTAATAAAAACGGCAACGAACTATATATTTTGGAACGCGAAAAATATTGGAAACAAGTATTCTTAACGAAACAATTCGGAAACAACAAAAATTAAAAACATAATTTTTCAGGCACGCAACTATTGCGTGCCTTTTTCATCATTTTTCGATTTATTTTTTTCCGGAAAAGCAATCACTATGCCGTAGTAGCCCGATTTTTCGCCGTTTTTCTTCTTCTGCCGCTTCTGCCGCCGAAAAAGCAAGCGTTTCGCGCGATTTCCCGCAATTTACTCGCCGTCCGCCTTTTTTTCCGCGCATTTTTCCGCGTTTGCGCAGTCCTTGTCCGCGGAAATCTCGTCGAGCCGCTTCAAAATTTTTTTCTGCGTTTCCGCAACGTTTTCCAATTTTTTATAAAGCTCGTCGATCACAAATTCGCTTTTCAAATTCACCAGATAGTCGTTCTCGGCGCGCCTCCGGTCTTTCGCTTCCTGCCTGTTCTGGCTCATCATAATCAGCGGCGCTTGCACCGCCGCAATACACGAAAGCACAAGATTAAGCAGTATAAACGGATACGCGTCGAATGCTTTCGTCGCAAGGCAAACGTTCAGCACCATCCACACTACCATCACGGTGATAAAGCTGAAAATAAACGCCCAACTGCCCGCAAACCGCGCCACGCCGTCCGCCGCTTTCTGCCCGAACGTCGCCTTTTCTTCGCGCTCGCTTTTTTCGGAATTTTCCGAAACGCTCGTGCTTAAAATTTCTTTCATCAATTCTTCGTCCGTCAGCTCTTTGTCCGCGCTATGCAGCAATTCTTTAATAATTTTGCTTCTGTTTTTCTGTGTATTCATAGAAAAAACCTCGTTTTAAAATTGTTTCTGCCGTTTCATTATACTATAAAAGTCCAAAAAATGCAAGCGAATTCCGATTCCCCGCCGCGCATAAAAAAAGCGCAACGAAATTGCGCCCGTTTTATCTTTTATTTATCTTTTTTCGGAAAAGTAATCACTCTGCCGGTTTCTTCCGCTTTGCTTCCGGGTTGATCGTTTTTTTCGCGCTCGGATTCCTTTTTCGACTTTGCTTTTCCGCCAGCAACGCCTGCGCCGCCGCGCAAATCACCCGCCGCTCTCTCGGCGGAAAGCATTTCCATCACCGTTTCCATATACTTTTCGCGCTCGCTCAACGCCGTGATATACACTATCTCTTCGAAGTCGAACGAAGTAAACCCGTCGCGCTTGCCGTTCGCGTTCACAAGGCTCATCTGCACCGTGTCGAAGTCCTTTTCCACAAAATACCCCGTCAGTTTATCCAGCGTTTCAAAGCCGACTTCCGCCGTGCAGAGCCATTTATTTTTAATCGCCTGATCGATAAACGACGAAAGCACGTCGCGCGCGGAAATTTTCGGCTCGCGGAATTCTTCGCCGTAGTATTCGAATACCCGCGCCAACGTCACAAGATATTCGGTAGCTACGTCCGCCCGCGCGATTTCTTCGATGCGCACGCACGCCCAGCCGTCGAAATGCCCCGATGGCGACACCGCCTGCATAAACAAAAATTCCTCGTCCGCGTTTTCCACAAATCCCGCGAAAAACGCGCCTTCGTCCTTTCCCGTCAACGCCACGGGCAACCCCGATTTCGTCACTTTCTTAAAAAAATCAGACATACTTCCTCCGTTGGCTTTCTATTCTTCCCCGGCGATGCTGCATAATTCAACGCGAAAAAATGTGTTTCAAGCCGAAAAGATTTTCGAATTTCGTCACGAAAAGCACCCCCGATTGCTCGTCGGAGGTGCAAATTCGCAATTTTACATCTGTCCGATCTCACGGCAACCGCCGCAAAGCCGGGAAAAATCAAGCTTCAAAAGAAAGCTTATTTCAAAATCTTCGCGATAACGCCCGAACCAACCGTTCTGCCGCCTTCACGAATAGCGAAACGAAGACCTTCTTCCATAGCAACCGGCTTAATCAAAACAACTTTCATGTTGATGTTATCGCCGGGCATAACCATTTCAACGCCTTCGGGAAGCTCGATTGCACCCGTAACGTCCGTCGTTCTGATGAAGAACTGCGGTCTGTAATGGTTGAAGAACGCGGTATGACGGCCGCCTTCGTCCTTCGTAAGCACGTAAACCTGCGCTTCGAATTCCGTACCGGTTTTCACCGTGCCGGGCTTCGCAACAACCTGACCTTTCTCGATATCCGTTCTGTTGATACCGCGAAGCAGCGCGCCTACGTTATCGCCCGCCATAGCTTCGTCAAGCTGCTTGTGGAACATTTCCAAACCGGTAATAACGGTAGGAATGGGTTTGTCGATCAAGCCAACGATTTCGGCAGGATCGCCAACCTTCGCGATACCTCTTTCCACACGGCCGGTAGCAACCGTACCACGACCGGAAATCGTGAACACGTCTTCCACAGGAAGAAGGAAAGGTTTCGCGTCGTCGCGGGGAGGCGTAGGGATATAGTTATCCACAGCATCCATAAGCTCAATAATGCATTGGCATTCGGGCGCAGCAAGAATTTCCGCAGGGGAAGCATCGGACGAAGCCTTTTCCAAAGCTTTGAGCGCCGAGCCGCGAATCACGGGAACGTCGTCGCCGGGGAAGCCGTAGGAAGAAAGCAGATCTCTTACGTCCATCTCAACGAGATCAAGAAGTTCTGCATCATCAACAAGATCCGTCTTGTTCATGAACACAACGATATAAGGAACGCCTACCTGACGGGCAAGCAGGATATGCTCACGAGTCTGGGGCATAGGACCGTCGGTAGCAGCCACAACGAGAATCGCGCCGTCCATCTGAGCAGCGCCGGTGATCATGTTTTTAACGTAGTCGGCGTGACCCGGGCAGTCAACGTGCGCATAGTGACGCTTGTCCGTCTGATACTCAACGTGAGCGGTGTTGATTGTGATACCGCGCGCTCTCTCTTCGGGAGCCTTATCAATTTCGTCGTATCTCATCTTTTCCGCGCCGCCGCGAGCAGCCATAACCATCGTGATCGCCGCCGTCAAAGTGGTTTTGCCGTGGTCAACGTGGCCGATAGTACCGATGTTTACGTGGGGTTTGCTTCTGTCGAATTTAGCCTTAGCCATAATAAAAATCCTCCGATTTTACTTATAAATTTTTGTATTGCTTTTTCCTGGTTCGTCGGGCAGGAAAGCCCGCTTCCGTTTTACGAAACGGAAAAAACCGTTCTTTTCAAATACGCAATACGTCCGCGCCCTTCGCGGATATATTCATTATACCTTAAAATTTTGAAATTATCAAATATTTTAAAGGCGTTTTTGAAAAATTTTTTAAAATTCCTGTTGATTTTCACCCGATCGGCGGTTTTTTATACGTTTTTCCGCAAATCGGGCAAAATCAAAGCTCGATTTTTGTTTGCGCCGCCGTCAAGCCGCTCTTAAGCCGCAATCAGGCAGCCGGGCAAAAGCCGCAAAGCTTAGTCTTTCTTGCCGCGCTTTTCGATGATGTCTTTCGCGATGTTCTGCGGCACTTCGCTGTAATGATCGAACTGCATCGTGAACTGACCGCGACCCTGCGTTCTCGAACGCAGCTCGGTGGCATAGCCGAACATTTCGGAAAGGGGAACTTCCGCGTCGATGATCTTCGCACCGTTTCTGTCGTCCGTGCCGAGAATCGTGCCGCGGCGACCGCTGATGTTGCCCATCAGATCGCCGAAATAATCTTCGGGCGTGATGATCTGCACTTTCATAATCGGCTCGAGAAGCACGGGATGCGCCTTTTCCACACCATTCTTGAACGCCATCGAACCGGCGATTTTGAACGCCATTTCCGAAGAGTCCACTTCGTGGTACGATCCGTCGTACACGATCACCTTGAAGTCCACCATTTCGTAGCCGGCAAGGAAACCGTTCTTCGCCGCTTCCTGAATACCTTTGTCGATCGCGGGGATATATTCCTTCGGAATCGAACCGCCCACGGTAGCGTCCTCAAACGCATACCCTGCGCCCGGCTCTTGCGGAATAAGGTGAATCTTACAATGGCCGTACTGACCTTTACCGCCGGACTGACGCTTGTACATACCTTCCGCGTCCACGGCGTTTCTGAACGTTTCGCGGTACGCCACCTGCGGCGCGCCCACGTTCGCTTCCACTTTAAACTCGCGAAGCAGACGATCCACGATAATATCAAGGTGCAACTCGCCCATACCGGCGATAATCGTCTGACCCGATTCCTGATCGGTGTACGTCTTGAACGTAGGATCTTCTTCGGCGAGCTTGATCAGAGCCATCGTCATTTTTTCCTGACCGGCCTTCGTCTTCGGCTCAAGCGAAAGCTGAATTACCGGCTCGGGGAATACCATTTTTTCGAGAATGATCGGGTGCTTTTCGTCGCACAGCGTATCGCCCGTCGTGGTGTATTTCAAGCCCACGATCGCGCAGATATCGCCCGAATAAATCTCGGAAATATCCTTTCTTTCGTTCGCGTGCATCTGCACAAGGCGGCCTACGCGTTCTTTCTTCTCTTTTGTAGAGTTGTACACATAAGAACCCGCTTCCAGAACGCCCGAATATGCGCGGAAATACGCAAGCGACCCCACGAACGGATCGGTAGCGATCTTGAACGCAAGACCGGCAAACGGCTCGTCGTCCGAAGTCTTTCTCTCTTCTTCTTCGCCCGTGTCGGGGTTTACGCCCTTCACGTGATCCACGTCGAGCGGACTCGGCAGGAAATGAATCACGGCGTCAAGCAAAAACTGAACGCCCTTGTTCTTGTACGAAGAACCGCAGAGCATCGGAATAGATTCCATTTTCAGGCAGCGAAGACGCAAGCCCTTAATGATGTCTTCTTCCGAAAGATCGCCGTCTTCAAAGTACTTTTCCATCAGCTCGTCGCTGCCGGAAGCCGCTTCTTCGAGAAGCTTCGCGCGGTACTCGTCGGCAAGCGCCTGCATGTCCGCGGGAATCGGCTCTTTTCTGAAATCCTTTCCGAGATCGTCGTAGTAAACTTCCGCTTCCATGCGAATTAAATCAATAATTCCGCGGAAATCCGCTTCCTTGCCGATCGGCAATTCGATGGGTACGGGATTCGCGCCGAGACGCTCGCGGATCATTCTTTCCACACGGTAGAAATCCGCGCCGTTAATGTCCATCTTGTTCACGTACGCGATACGCGGCACTTTATAGGTGTCCGCCTGACGCCATACGGTTTCGGACTGCGGCTCAACGCCGCCCTTCG
>CALARO010000242.1 GCA_937888935.1 uncultured Clostridia bacterium | reverse complement strand
ACGTATTCGCATACTTTTTGCAAATCTTCTTTAACTATCGTTTCAAGGTCGGATAGGAAAATATGTAAGTTTGGAAAGCAAAATCGAGAAAACAAAAGCAAGTTATTATGAAACGCTCGAAGAAAGCGATATGAATTGGAACAGCGAAGAAAACGATATAACGCCTTTCATAAAATATATTCTCGGAACGATTTTGGCGGCTTACAGAGATTTTGAAGAAAGATTAACATTAGTAGAGAGCAAAACTTCGGCGATTGATTTAGTGAGAAATGCGGTAAATATGAAAATCGGTAAGTTTACGAAGAACGACATAATGGAACTTGTGCCGTCCGTAGGTAAAACGTCTGTTGAAAATTCGCTGAAAACTCTGATTGGCGAGGGCGTTATCGGAAGAGAGGGCAAAGGAAAGGCGACGTTCTATTTCAGAAAGAATTGACGGGTTAAAAATTTCCAAAAAATATATAGAAATTTTACTTGCAAACGGCAAAATAATGTGCTATAATTAAGAAAAGATTTAAAAAAATCGGTCGGCGGATTTCCCCACACTATTGTCTTTCCGATGATTATCGGGGAAATCAAGAGATTTATCCGCGACGGAAATTCGCTTCGGGTATCGCGAAGTATTCGGGATACGGCGTATCTTGTATTGAAAACGCGCGAAAAGATCGAGAGCCGGGACGAGGTGGCGACTCTGGAAAAAATTGCTTCGGAAATGCGGGTGGCGCAGAGCGAAGTGGTGTATGCGCTGGACGCGATTTCAGATCCGGTGTCGTTATACGAGCCGGTGTATAATAAGTCCGGGGACGCGCTGCTATTAATGGACCAATTAGCGGACACAAAGAACACGGACGAGGCGTGGACAGAGCATGTGGCGTTGCGCGAGGCGATGGGGAAGCTGGGCGAGCGGGAAAAGAGAATTTTATTTTTGCGGTATTTCGAAGGGAAAACGCAGACGGAAATTTCTTCGGAAGTGGGGATTTCTCAGGCGCAGGTTTCAAGACTGGAAAAAACCGCTTTGAAAAATATTCGGTTGAATATTTCGTAAGACACGATTTGTGGCGGCGCGGGGGCGGCGGTTACTTTGGGGCGCGGTGTTCGCTTGTTTTGGGTGCGGCAGCGCGGTGCGGGGTTGCGGGGAAAAAGAGCAGAATATCTGCCGCAGCGAAGATTTTGCGCAAAAGTGTGTTGTGTATAGCCGAATGAAAACAAGCTTGAACTGATTTGGCGGGCAAATCGCGCCTGATACT
>CALARO010000241.1 GCA_937888935.1 uncultured Clostridia bacterium | reverse complement strand
CCGCGGGGGCGTCGGCTTTTTTTAACAAATAGCGCGGTTTTGTATAAAAAGCGTTGACAAGTAGGGCGTATTCTGTTATAATTGTAACAGTTTTATATGACAATCTGAGAAAATCCGATACGGAAAAAGCAGGCGAAATACCCCGGGCGCGGGGCGAGAGCTGCCCGAAAGCGGCAGCAAAACTTCCCCGATACGGGGGCGAAACAGAGGAAAGCATGAACGAATACGAAATTATAACGGACGCTTCGGCGGATATGGCGGCGGGCGCGGGCGAGAAGTACGGCGTAAAAGTGATACCGATGCGCTACTTGCTGCAAAACGAAGAAAAAATCTGCCGCGGCATGGAAAGCGACGAAGAAAAGCAGGCGTTTTACGCGGCGGAACGGCGCGGCGAAGACGTGAAAAGCACGCAGATCAATCCCGCCGCCTACGAAGAATTTTTCGAGCCGTATTTAAAGGCGGGCAAAGACGTATTGTATCTTTGCTTATCGGGCGGACTTTCGCAGACGTTCGCTTCTTCGGCAGCGGCGGCGGAAACTTTGAAAAAGGCGTATCCCGAAAGAAAAATCGTGTGCGTGGATTCGCTTGCCGCCACGGTGGGACTGGGTCTTCTTGCCGAGCATGCGGCGAAAAACCGCGAGCGCGGTCTTTCGATCGAAGAAAACGCGGCGGACGTGGAAAGCGCGAAAAAGCGGGTTTGCCATTGGTTTACCGTGAACGATCTCGACTTTTTAAAACGCGGCGGCAGAGTGCCTGCAAGCCTTGCCGCGCTCGGCAAAATTCTGCATATCAAACCCATTCTGCGCATTGGCGAAGACGGAAAGCTCGTGAGCATCGGCAAAAAAATCGGCTTGAAATTCGCGCTGAACGAGCTTGTGAGCCTGTATTCCGCGCACTCGGAAAAGGCGGCGGGCGAAGAGATCCGCATCGTGCATTGCGATTGCCGGCAGTTCGCCGAAACGGTGGAAAAGGCGATTCTGAAAATCAATCCCGCCGCGAAAATCGAAATCTGCGAAATGTCGCCGATCATCGGCATACACGTCGGGTACGACGTGGTGGGCGTGGTGCATTTCGGCAAGCGCGCCTGACGAAAAAACAAAAAAACGCCGCCCGGAAAGCGGACGGCAAATTTTAAATCAATTATATATTTTTAGCGTTCGCCCGGGGCATACCCGGGCGATTTTTTATTTTTCTTCTTCGCGCGCCTTGCCGCCGTTTTCAAAAATGGTTTCCGAAGCGTTTTTCGCGCCGTCGTCTTCGTTCTTTTCGACTTTTCCGTCGTTTATCTTCCTTCCGTGTGAAAGGAACAGAGCCGAATGGAAACAAGCTTGAACGTGCCTGAAAGGACGGCGTTTTCGCCCTTTTTTCCGTACTCGCCCTTGATGTATCCCGATACATCTGCGGGCGATTGCGCAAAAAATCATCAAAAATGCCGCCCTTTCAGGTCGCTTCGCGAATTTAGCGGAGCAAATCGCGGCTCAGACAAGGCGTTTGCGCGCAGCCCCAAAAGCGCACTACAAGCACAAACAACGCAGTATCAGGCGCGATTTGCCCGCCAAATCAGTTCAAGCTTGTTTTCATTCGGCTAAGTTTTTTGAATTGACTAAAAAAGAGTGCCGCACAGAGATTGTGCGGCATTACCTTAATTCACGGGTGAGTATGGGAAACGGACGGAACGGACAAAAGAACAGCGGCGGGGGCGGCGGAAATCGGGCGGAAGATTTTGATTTTTGCGCGATTACCGCGCCGCTTACGGCGTGGTTTTCGGCGAACAAGCGCGATTTGCCGTGGCGGGAAAATCCCACGCCCTATCGCGTGTGGGTATCGGAAATCATGTTGCAGCAAACGCGTGTGGAAGCGGCGCGCGATTATTATCTGCGCTTTTTAAACGCGCTGCCCGCCGTGGAAGATTTAGCCGCGTGCAACGAAGAAACGCTGATGAAACTTTGGGAAGGCTTAGGCTACTATTCCCGCGCGCGCAACCTGCACAAAACGGCGAAAATCGTGTGCGAAGAATACGGCGGCGAGTTCCCTTGCGACGAAAAACTTCTGCGCGCTTTGCCCGGCATCGGCGATTACACCGTGGGGGCGATCCGCTCGATTGCGTTCGGCTTGCCCGCCCCCGCCGTGGACGGCAACGTGCTGCGCGTGTGCGCCCGTCTTTCCGCCGACGGCACGGAAATTTCGGACGAGAATTTCAAGGCGCGATTAAAAGCTTTGCTTGCGCCCGCCTACCCGGAAACGCCGCGGGGGTGTTCCGATTTTACGCAGGCTCTGATGGAACTCGGCGCGCTTGTTTGCACGCCCCGCTCGCCCGCGTGCGGCGGGTGTCCGCTTAGCGCAATGTGTATCGCGCATGCGCGCGGCGCGGAAGACGAATACCCCGTATTGCCCGAAAAAAAGCCTAAGCGCGAGCAAAATATTTACGCGTTCGTGATTCTTACCTCGCGCGGAATCTCGTTCAGAAAGCGAAATAAGGGCGTTTTACGCGGTTTGAACGAGTTCCCTTCGGAGATTGTGGATTTCGGCGACGATCCGGGCGGTTTGAACGGCGCGAACAGGGTCGCGGGCGGCTCGGACGGGGGGACGGACGAAAACGCGCGCGCACTGCGTATACTGAAAGAGCAGGGCGTTTCGGGCGCGAAGATTCTGGGAAAGCACCGCTACGCGCACATTTTCACGCACGTGAAGTGGACGGTGACGGCGTTTACGGTGACGGCGGAAAGCGCGCCGTTTGAAGCGGCTTCGGCGGAAGAATTGCGCGAAACGGTGGCTTTTCCCACCGCGTTCCGCCGCTGTCTGGATTATCTCGGCGATTTTGAGCGGGGTGAATGATGGACGGGAAAAAATATAAGCTCGATTTCGATTTTATTCCCGAAGAGAGCTGGAAATTCAATCTGCGGCATATTTTATCGCCGGCGGCGTGGGATATTGTGAGGCGCGACGCGTACAAGCGCGCGGGGTACAAATGCCGTATCTGCGGCAGGGGGAATTGTCGGCTGGAAGCGCATGAAAAATGGTCGTTTGATACGGCGAATAAAATTCAAAAATTAGAAGACGTGCTTGCGCTTTGCCACGACTGCCACGCGACGATACACTATCAGCGTACCGCTCTTTGCGACGGCGCGGAAGGCGCGCGGCGGGCGGAAGAACATTTTATGCGCGTAAATAAGTGTACGGAAAGCGAGTTTCACGAAGCGTTGGCGCGGGCGGCGGCGCGGCACAAGGCGTTGAACGAGATTGAAGACTGGCGGCTTGATTTATCGTTTTTAAAACGGTTTATATAAAAGAAGCGGGGCGATTTTCGGGTGTTTTTTGGCGGGCGTGTGAGAAAATTTACAAAATTCGGAAAAATTTTTGCTTTCCCGTCTTGAAAAATTCAAAAAAATGTGATATAATACAAGAAAGCCGAAATTTTACGGCGAATAAAACGGCGGGGAAAACCGCGAATAAAAAGTTTGGAAGGAGAACATAATGAAACACTACATCGGTATAGATCTGGGCGGCATGAGCGCGAAAGGCGCGATTTTCGGCGAGGACGGCAAGCTGATTAAAAAGAAATCCGTGGCGACGAAACCCGAAGACGGCTTCGAAGGCACGGTGGATAAAATGGCGGCTCTTTGCAAAGAACTTGCCGCGGAAGCGGGCGTTGCGCTTGAAGACGTGGCGGCGATCGGCATGGCCGTGCCGGGGTATATCGACGTGACAACCGGCGTGGTGGTGCGTTGGGCGAATTACGGGTGGTCGAAAGTGCCGCTCGGCGAAAAAATGCGCGAAAAGACGGGCGTTGCCGAGATTAAAATGAGCAACGACGCGAACGTTGCCGCGCTCGGCGAAGCGAAATTCGGCGCGGGCAAAGAATACGGCAGCAGCGTTTTAATCACGCTCGGCACGGGCGTGGGCGGCGGCATTATCGTGGACGGGAAGCTGCTCGAAGGATACAAAAGCGCGGGCGCGGAAGTGGGGCATATGGTGATTTGCGAAGGCGGCGCGCTCTGCACGTGCGGCAGGCACGGATGCCTGGAAGCGTACACTTCGGCAACGGCGTTGATCAGGCTTACGAAGTGGAAGATGGAACTCGATTGCTCCACGAAGATGTGGGAAATCGCGGGCGGAAAGCTGGACAACGTGGACGGCAAAACGGCGTTTTTAGCGGCGCGCGAAGGGGATGCGCGCGGCAAAGAGATTGTAGACGAGTACGTGGAACACCTGGCGGTGGGGCTTGCGAACCTTGCGAACGTGCTGCGCCCCGAAGCGATATTGCTCGGCGGCGGCGTTTCGAACGAAGGCGAGTATTTATTCGCGCCGCTTCGCGCGGCGGTGGAAAAGAAGCTGTATACTTCGGTGGAATTCGTGCCTTTGAAGATAGAAAAGGCGACGCTCGGGAACGACGCGGGAATCTGGGGGGCGTACGCTTTGGCGCGCGGGTTATAAACGGCGAACTGCTCGCTTTTGATCCGCGGGCGGGCATTGCCCGTTTCGTAACGGATTGCTGCAAGTCGTTAGAAATTTTAATTTATGCCTTTGATGCAGCCTTTCCCCCAAGAGGAAGACTTTGAAAGAAGCATACATATTTTAACAAGGAGATATTGCTATGAGTGAAAGAAGAAAAGTGGTTA
>CALARO010000240.1 GCA_937888935.1 uncultured Clostridia bacterium | reverse complement strand
GTGAACGTTACGAAATAATTGAAATTCGTCAGACTCGCTTTTCTCGTCATACGTATCCGTCGGGCGATGAAATTTTCCTGTTTTTGCCTAAGCCTTTTATCCACGAAAATCGCCGCGTCGTCCGCCGTTTGAAAATACGGTAACATTGCCTGCAAAATCAATTTTCGCCGCGTTCGCTTCTTTTCGGAATAGTACGTTTTGTACAACTCATCGAAAAGTTTTCGTTTCGTGGTGGTTCGCCCTCGTTTCGGTTTCGGCATTTCGGCTTGCGGTTTCGTTTCAAACAACTCAACCTGCGAGTTTGTTTCCGCTTCGCTTGCTTTGCTTTCTTCCACGGGCAACGGCGCGATTTCAACCGTTGTTGCCGACGTTTCGTCGGGCGGATCTTCTACGAAAATTTCCGTTTCAACCGCTTTCCGCCGTTCTTTATGCGGCTGATCCGTATGCGGAATCGCTATGAAATGCCCGCCTTGCTTGTAAATTTTTGCTTTCGGATATGGCATTTTTACCTCCTTTTCGCCATCATATTTTTTGATTAGCATTTCATCATTTTACCCCGTTTGAGTACAGCGCGTGAGCTTGTATTTATACAAGTCGGCTCGCTGGCGCTCGCCGAATACAAGCTCACGCGCCGCCCCAACCAAATCCCGCATAAATAAACCAAACTCGGCTCGCTGCACTCGGGCTTTACAAATTCACTCTTGCGAAAGTCGGGGCGTTCGCCCGCTGAGCCGCTTTCGGCGAATCGCCCCGAATTGACTTTTCGCATCGTTCTTTCTATTTATCGCCGTATAAGCCGCCGATAAAATAACTGTGCTGTTGTTTCAATTCGTTTACGCTTGCTTTTTCCCCGGCGTATTCTTCGTAATCGTTGATCCCGATTTTCGCTTTTATCGCCAAGTCGTTGAAATAATCCGAAAAACAGTCCGTGGTAAACCGCCGCGCGTAAATCTTTTGATTGCACAAAAAATATTTCTTTTTCTTTGCTTTTCCGTCCAACGTTCCGCGCTGTTTCGCAAGCGCAAGCACGCTGTACCCGTACAAATTCTTGATTTTTTCGTTGTATTTCCAAAGTTTCGCAACCACGCTTTTCAGAATATGCACTAAAAGCGTATTATCCCCGCGCCGAAACCGAAAATCTTCGTACAGCCGCGAAAACTTACAATACGCCTGTTCGCAAATCATTTCTTCTATTGTGTAAAACGGCATAGCGATTCGCCGTTCGCCCGCGGATAAAATCGTAATCACTTCGGCGAGTTCGCGTGCGTCCGCGCCCCACGATTCGGGGCGTTGCTCGTCCGCAAACACCTTGATGAACGGAAAATTATCCACCGTTGCAGAATGGCGACTCATTTTCAGCCACGAATTGAAAAGGTCGTTCTTCTGATTCGTTTCTTCCGCGATTTTCTTGATTTCTTTCAATTCCAGATTGTTCCCGCGTTCTTTCCCGATTTCCGTGATCGCTACTACGCCGAACTCGAAACTGCCCGCTTTCGAATTATTGTCAATCACCTTTCTGCCAAGCCGCAAAATATCGAAATCGAGAATATGACTATGCCGCGACGG
>CALARO010000239.1 GCA_937888935.1 uncultured Clostridia bacterium | reverse complement strand
CTGGAAACCGTTTACCGCAATGCGAAGGAAGTGGAAGCGGTGGCATACGATATGATGGTGCCGGGTTATAAGAGTAAAGCCGTTTCGGTGCTGAGATTGTGGCGCGCAAAAGGGGTGCAGAACTTCGATATGAAGCTATTCTCGCAGGGCGATTACGCCGCCGTGATGCAGGAAGATAACGAAGCGGATCTGATTTCGAAAGTGCTTTATCCCGCCGATAATCATCAGGAAGGCAAATCGTTGCGCTTAAAGCAGCAGTATTTCCTTGTTTCGGCTTCGCTGCAAAACATTTTGTCCGATCATAAACGCCGCTACGGCTCGCTTTCCATGCTGCCGGAGCTTGCGGCAATTCACCTGAACGATACGCACCCCGCTTTGGCGATTCCCGAATTGATGCGGCTTTTAATCGACGAAAACGGCATGGGGTGGGACGAAGCGTGGAATATCACCACGAGCGTGTGCGCTTATACAAACCATACGGTGCTTGCCGAAGCGCTTGAAACGTGGCCGGAAGATTTAATCGCGCGCAGACTGCGAAAATTTCCTCTATTTAAAAGGAAATTAACCGCCGTTTCTGTGAAGATTTGTGGAAGCGTTTCCCGGGCGACTGGAACAAAATTTCGCGCATGGCGATCATTTCGTACAATACGATCCGGATGGCAAATTTGTCGGTGGTAGGCTCGCATAACGTAAACGGCGTTTCGAAATTGCACAGCGATATTATTAAAAAGAGCATTTTCAAGGACTTCTACGATTATACGCCCGAAAAATTCACGAACGTTACCAACGGCATCGCACATCGTCGCTGGCTCAATCAGTCGAATCCCGAACTTTGCGAGTTGCTGGATGATTGCATCGGCGCGGGGTACGCGAAAGACGCGGCGAAGCTTGCCGAATTCAAGAAATTCGAAAACGACGAAACGGTTTTGAAACGACTTGACGAAATCAAGCGCATTAAAAAGCAGCAGTTCGCCGAGTACGCGTTTAAAAAGCAGGGCGTGAAAATTGATCCCGAAACGTTGTTCGACGTGCAGGCGAAGCGTTTGCACGAGTACAAGCGGCAGCTTTTAAACGTACTGCATATCATCACGGACTATATCGCGCTGAAAGAAAATCCCGATCTGCCGATGCAGCCAAAAACGTATATCTTCGCGGCGAAAGCGGCGGCGGGGTATTATATGGCGAAAAAGATCATTAAATTGATTTGTTTCCTTGCCGAAGACATCCGCAAAGATCCGAAAATCAACGCAAAACTCAACGTGGTATATATGGAAGATTATAACGTGACGATGTCTGAAATGCTGATGCCGGCTTCGGAACTTTCCGAACAGATTTCGCTGGCTGGCAAAGAAGCGAGCGGCACGGGTAACATGAAATTTATGATCAACGGCGCGCTTACGGTAGGCACGCTGGACGGCGCAAACGTGGAAATGGCAGAACTCGCGGGCGAAGAAAATATCTTCATTTTCGGCTTGAAAGCGGACGAAGTTTCGCAGATCTGGCGCAATGGATATTCTTCGAGCGCGTATTATAATAAAGACAGCATGCTTCGTAAGGTGCTTGAAACGCTGATTGTCGGCTTCAACGGCGAATCGTTTGCGGACATTGCGAATTATCTGCTTACAGGCTCGCCCGTAGCCGATCCGTATATGTGCATGGCGGATTACGATTCGTATGTGCTTACGCAAAACCGCATTTCCGATCTGTACGCGAACGACAAGCTTGTTTGGAATCAGAAGTCTTTGCGGAATATTGCGGCAGCCGGGTATTTTGCCGCCGATCGTGCAATTAAAGAGTATGCCGACAATATCTGGCATTTAAAATCTTTGAAATAACCCGAAATTCGGCGATAAAAGGCTTGAACGGAATACAGACGAACGATGGAATTTTATTACGATCCGCTTGATAAAAATTGCAAAGAGATCCGCGGCGGAGTGCGGGAGGGGCAGCCCTTCCGCCTCCGCTTGTTTTGCCGCGACGAACGCACGAAGCAGTATATTTCGCCCGAAGCAAACGGCGCGAACGCGTATTTTCGGCTGGGAAAGGACGGCGAAAAAAAAGCGTCGTTTCCTATGACGAAAACGGAATACGGGTATACGATCGAGCTTGCAATCGAAGAGCGCGGATTGTATTTTTATAATTTCTACGTGGAGAATCACGGATTTTTCGTGTACGGCAACCGACATAACGGCAGATTTTCGGCATACGAAGACGGAAATTATCACCTCACCGTTTCGTCGGCGGATTATGAAACCCCGGCGTGGCTGAAAGGCGGCGTGATGTATCAGATTTTTCCCGATCGGTTTTGCCGTGCCGATACGGAAATCGAGATCAACGCGGAAAACGAGCCGGTGCTGGAAGGGCT
>CALARO010000238.1 GCA_937888935.1 uncultured Clostridia bacterium | reverse complement strand
ACCCCGGGCGCAACGAATTTTTCGAAGTGATGATTCACGAGCAGTATTTTTACCCCGATTGGGCGTATTACGAAGCCGATTTCGAAAAGAGGATTGCGGCGGCGATCGAGATTTTGCAGGCAAACAATTTCGAAAGCGTATTTTTTGAGGAAGTATTATAAAAATGGTTGTGAAATTCGGTTTTCTTGAATTTGAAATCAAAGACGGTAACATCCGGCTGATCGGTCACGGCAAATATAAAACCGCGCCGCAAAGTTTTGCCGAATTGCAGATTGCGGGCGAAAACGCGCCTTCGCATCTGAACGGGAAAAGCGTGAGAACGTCGGAAGCGAACAAACTCAGATATATTTCGCACAGGCTGAGCGGCAACCGCCTTGTGATTGCTCAGCGATCGGAAAAAGCGATCGTGCGTACCGTTCTCGAAAGCTTTTCAAACGGGAACGCCGTTTCTGCGTATAATGAAATCGTGAATGATTCGGGCGAAGATATCGTGCTTGAAAACGCGCCGTCGTTCGTTTTGAAAAGGCTGTTTAATAAGCCTTTATCGGCAAGCAAAAGTTTATATTTTACGAAGTTTTTACAGGGGCATCATTCGGAATGTCAGCCGCGGAAAAACAGTTTTGATGATTTGGGATTGTATGAAGGAAGCTGGGAAAGTCAGCGTAAAATTCTGTTTGCTTCCGTCGGCTCGCAGACGACGAAAGAACAGTTGCCTACGGGCGTGATCGAGGACGCGGAAACGGGCGCGGCTTTACAATTTCGCATCAACTCCGGGTTTTCGTGGTATTACGAATTATCGGATTTCGATATGGGGTATTACCTGGCGGCAGGCTCGGCCAATCGGAATTATCTCGGGTGGGCGAAAAAATTGAAACAGGGCGAGTCGTACAAAACGGTTACAATGATTTTATCTTACGGCGAAAGCGTTTTCGAAGCGGACAAAGGAATGACGGACTATCTGCGCGCGATAAAACCGAAGTGCCTGCCCGACGAAAATTTGCCCGCGGTCTTCAACGAATATATGCATTTATCGTGGGATAGTCCCGAAGAGAAGCGCGTGAAAGAGCTTGCGCCCGCGATTGCGAAAACCGGCGTAAAGTACTATGTGATCGACTGCGGCTGGCACAACGAAGAGGACGGCGACAAAATTTATCCTTACGTGGGGCAATGGAAGGAAAGCAAACGGCGTTTTCCGAACGGACTGAGAGCGACCACCGATTTTATCCGTTCGTGCGGGATGAAAGCGGGACTTTGGATCGAGCCGGAAATCGTGGGCGTAAAGTGCAAAGAAATGCTCGATTTTTACGACGAAGATTGTTTTATCCGTCGTTTCGGAAAAAAAATCGCCGTAGGCGACAGGTATTTTCTCGATTACCGCAACGAGAAAGTGAGAAAGTATATGACGGAAACCATTGCGCGTATGGCGGAAGACTATGGCGCAGATTATATCAAGTTCGATTATAATCAGGATTACGGCGCGGGAACGGATAAAAACGCTTTCTCGCTCGGCGATGGCGGCGAAGCTTGCGCGGAAGCGTATCTCGACTGGGTGAGCGAAATCACGCGGAAATTCGGAAACGTTATTTTTGAAAATTGCGCTTCGGGCGGAATGAGACTCGATTATAAATTTTTATCGAAATTCAGCCTTGTTTCCACGTCCGATCAGACGGATTACCGATTGTACCCGTACATCGCGGGAAATCTCGCCTTTGCCGTACTGCCCGAACAGGCGGCCGTATGGAGTTACCCCGTGGGAATTTTCGGCGCGGGCGGCGTTTTCAAACCCGATTATGAAAGTGTGAACGAGAAAATCACCGAAGAACAAGTGATTTTCAATATGATAAACAGTTTTTTGGGGCGTATGCATCTGGCGAGCTACGTTAATCTTTTAAGCGCGCGAAAATTCGGATTGATTCAAGAAGGGGTAAAAGTTCACGACGAGCTGACGGAATTTAAAAAACGCGCGTATCCGTTTTTACCGCAAGGGTTTTGTAAATTCGGCGACGAGCTTGTGGCGAGCGGTCTGGCGCGGGGCGATAAAATCTTTCTGGCGGTGTGGAATATGGGCGACGCCGGGCATAAATATGTGGATACGGGCGTAAAAATCGCAAGTTTAAAAACAGTTTATCCGAAAGAGAATCAACTCGAAATCCGCGAAAATAACGGCGTGATCGACATTTGTTTTACGCAGAAATATCAGGCGAGATTTTTTGAAATTATAAAAATGCAATAAGTATCGAATAAAAGCGGCATGATCGCCGCGCATTTTTTCACACCCGGACGTATGGGTTTTTCATGCGGCGCGGGTGTGTTTTTTATTTGTAAAATTTTGCGGTAAATTTTATGAAAAAGAAAGTAGCCGAATGGAAACAAGCTTGAACGTGCCTGAAAGGACGGCATTTTCGCCCTTTTTGCCGTATTCGCCCTTGAA
>CALARO010000237.1 GCA_937888935.1 uncultured Clostridia bacterium | reverse complement strand
GCGGCGCGCCGCGGCGAGCTTTCCACGCAGCAATTCGATTACGCCGATAAAATCGGGGCGTACAACGCGGATTTAAAATCTTTCAACGAAGATTTACAGCGTTTCCACGCCGAGCGCACCGCCTGGAACGAGGAACGCCGCGCTTTCGACGAAGATCGGCAGAATTACTACACGGAAAAGGCTCTTTGGCAGAAAGAAAAAGAAAAATACGAAACGGAAAAGGCGCGTGCGGAAGAAGAAAACGCGCAGACGATGAACGCGGTGCGCGAGCAGGCGGCGAATTTAACGCGGCGCGAAGCGGCTTTGAAAGACAAGGAATACGAGCTGGAAGGCAGAGAAACCGCCCTGAACGAAGCGCGCAGGCAATTCAACGCGGCGCGCATCGCGCAGGAATACGCCGCGCTCACAGGTAACCCCTCTTCTTACGATTCCCGCCGAGCCGGGCAGGCGCAGAACGCGCAACCGGCGCAGCAGCCCGCCCCCTACGAACAGACTTTCGCGAACGATTACCAAAACGCCGCGAATACTTCGGGCAGTCGCGGCGGATATGATTTTTCGGCTTTGAACGAGCGCGCGCAGGCGGACGGCATCAAACTTCGCACGGCAGGCGGCGCGCAGAGAAACGGCGCGTACGAATACGAAAACGCCGCCACGGTAAAGACGAACATTTCGGAAAACAGCGGTGCGAACGGTTTTTTCAATAAAGGTAAAACGCTTTTCAAGGCGGCGATGGTGATTTTCTTCATCGTGATTGCTGAAAGTCTTTCGGCGTTCTTCCTGCGCGATAAGCTGCAAGTGAACGGCTTATATCCTTTCACCGCGTTTACCGTCGGTTTTCTCGCGTTTTTAATCTGCACGATTATGTACGCGAGTGGTTTTAAACCGAGAGTGCGCAGAACGAAGAAATGCCCGTATATCGTTACGGCGTGCGTGCTTTTCGTGATCGTGACGGTGCTTGCTTCGATGATTGCGGTGTATATGAAGGCGGATCTTCGCTCGGTACGCGATTTATTCAAGTTTGTGATTTTGCCCGTTTTATATCTCTTCAACATCGTGCTTTTCGCGATTTTTTATCGGTTGTTTTCGAAAACCACCGACGCGGCGGACTGAGCGTTGAACAATAAATCTACAATAAAAATGCAAATTTTAAAGGGACGGGCAAAACCCCGTCCCTGATTTTATTTTATATAGAAAAAATTTTCAAAGATTTGCAAGCAAGGTGATCAAGCCTTCGAGATGCCCCGTATACCCCATTTTCACGGGCGTATATCTGCCGTTTTCAAAATTCACTTCGGACACGGAAGCGTTCGGCTGCCAATCAATTTCTTTCATGTAGCTTATCGGCTGATTTTCGAAAAGGCATTGCATGCTGCGGATCACGCCGCCGTGCGTGCCGATCACTACGTTCTGATTTTCGTGCGTTTTCGCGATTTCGCGCAACGCTTTATCGGCGCGCGCCTGCACTTCCGCGAACGATTCGCCGCCCGTAGGACGGGAATTTCCGATGTCGTCTTTCCATAAAAGCGCGTCTTGCGTATAATTTTTCGCAATTTCGGGAAGCGTTTTGCCTTCCCACTCGCCGCCGTAAATTTCCGCTATCCCTTCGCAGATTTGTAAAGGCACGCCCGCTCTTTCGGCGATTTCTTTCACCGTTTCGCGCGCGCGAAGCAACGGACTGGAATATACGGCATCTACCCTATACGTTTTCAGCACGTATTCCGTGACGAGCGCAGCCTGTTTTCTGCCGATTTCCGTAAGCGGCGCGTCAAATCTTCCCGCGTAAATTTCCTTTAAATTCGCCTCGCTCTGACCGTGGCGCACGATGATAAATTTCGTCATATTTTCTCTCGCCTTGTTTGTTTTTCAGCCGATTTTCTGCGGCGCAACAGCTTATTTTTCGTAAACGGAACGCTTCAGAACGCCTACGTAAGGCAAATTTCTGTATTCTTCGGCGTAGTCAAGTCCGTACCCCACTACAAATTCGTCTTCGATCACAAAGCCTTTGTATTCGGGTTCCATCGGCACTTCGCGGCGTTCGGGTTTATCGAGCAGCGTTACGATATTCACGCTGTTCGGCGAGCGCGTATTCAGCATTTTTTTCAGCTGATACAACGTGTTCCCCGAATCGATAATGTCTTCCACGATCAGCACGTCCTTGCCCGAAATATTCACGGTGAGATCTTTTTTCACCTGCAATTTTCCCGAAGAAATCGTATCTTTGCCGTAGGAAGAAACCGCCATGAAATCAATTTGCAGCGGCGTTTTCATCTCGCGGATCAAGTCGGCGAAAAACATAACGCTGCCTTTTAAAATACACACCACCACGGGCGTTCTGCCTTCGTACAGCTTATCGAGCTGCGCCGCAAGCGCTTTCACGCGCGCGGAAATCTGCTCTGCCGTGATCATGATTCTTTCTACGTTTTCGTTGAGTTCTGCTTGCTTTTTAACTTCCATTTTTCTGTCCTCTTTGGTGGTTTGTTTATCTTTTTAATAAAACGAGGTAGGCAATCTCGCTCGTTTCGGGCGTGATTTTTACGCTTTCCGCAATTTCCGCGCCGATCACGGCGAGAATTTCGTTGCTTTCTTTTTTGGCGATCAGCGGAATTTTTTCGCGAACGCCTGCGGGGATTTTTCTATCGACGAGATATTTTTTCAAACTCTTTTCGCCGCCGCCGAATTTGCGGAAAGTATCGCCCTGCTTTTTGAAGCGAAATACTGCGTTTTTCAGCTTTGCGCCGTCTGCGCGCAAAAGTTTTACGCCTGCGTTTTCGCTTACATTCGACGCTTCCGCTTCGCTTTTCGTAACGAGAATTTCCGCGCCGCCGAGCTTATGCCAGCCGTAAGAAAACTCACATTCCGCAAATTTTTTGGCGTTTGTTTGTTCGCCCGAAAAAAATTCGATCTCGCCGTATACGCGGCGCGCCTTTACGCCGCGGGGCAGATGCGCCGTTGCGCCCGTTTGCAGCCGCCGAAGATTTAAAAGCGCGTTGACGTGCGCTCTTGTGTAATTTTTCGTGATGCCGAGCCGTTTCATCGCAAGCACGCACGCGCGGGTGAAAAGCGGATCGGGCGTTTCTTCGCCGTTTTCGGCGCGGGCAATCACCGTCACGCGCCCGTTTGGGTTCTCTTCGCTCACATACGAAGCGGCAAGCGAATACAAAAACTCGTCGTCGCGCCGCGCAGCCGAAGCAAACGCCGAAAGATTTTTCGCCGCACCCGGTACGATTTTTTCCAGCTCGGGCAAAATTTCAAGGCGCAATTTATTCCGCGTGGCGTCGGCGATAAAATTCGTTTCGTCTTCGCGGAAAGCCAGATGATTTTCGGCGACGTAAGCAAGAATTTCCGC
>CALARO010000236.1 GCA_937888935.1 uncultured Clostridia bacterium | reverse complement strand
TTTAACTTTTTTCCTTTTTTCATACCCCAACATTTGACTTTGAGCCAATATTTTTTAAACTGGCGGAAACGCATATTATTCCCCCGCTCGGCGGGTATGATTTACACGAATTATCGCCTACCGTTTTACAAAAATTTACGGTGCTTTTATCCGACGACGGATTTTCCGCAAACACCATAAACGGAATTATTTCCGTGCTGAAATCTTCGTTGAAACGCGCCGTTGCGCTCGGTATTGCAGAAAAAGAATATACCGACTGCATTGTCCGCCCGAAACAACGCGAAAAGCAAGTAGAATGTTTTTCAAAAGACGAACAACGTAAAATCGAACAGTATATTTATGAAAAGAAAAAAACAAAATTATTCGGTATATTGTTGTGTTTGTATACGGGGTTACGGATCGGCGAATTGCTGGCTCTGACGTGGAACGACGTCGATTTACAAAAAGGTTTGATTTCGGTATCGAAATCCTGCCACGATGGGTGGAAAAACGGCGCATACGTAAAAATCGTCGATACGCCGAAAACGCTTTGTTCGGATCGTGTGATTCCCCTGCCAAAACAACTGTTATCGAAGATAAAAGAACATCGGAAACAATCGGCGGGCGAATACGTTGTGGACGGCAGAAGCGAATACGGGGCGCAGGTGCGTTCGCATCAGAAAACGTTTGAACTTTTATTGAAACGGTTGCATATACCGCATAAAGGGTTTCATTCGCTCAGACATACGTTTGCCACGCGCGCTCTGGAATGCGGAATGGATGTGAAAACCCTGTCGGAAATTTTAGGACATAAAAATCCGACGATTACGTTGAAGCGGTACGCTCATTCGATGATGGAACATAAAGCGGAAATGATGAATCGGCTTGGAAAATTGCTGTTATAAAACGGCTGAAAAATGCTAAAAAAATATGAAAATCGGCGGGATTTCTCTCGCCGATTTTTCTACGTAGAATAACATAATCTATGTAAATATTATAGTACTTTCGGCGAAATAAATCAACTAATTTAATAGTTTTCAGGCGAATTTTTCCATATTTGCTGCAATATAATGTAAATTAACGCACAGAACCTACATAGATTATGTTATTCTGTGTACTTGTTGCATAATCAAAAGTACATTTATTATATCATTCCGACGAGGTGCGATATGAAAAAAAATCTGCAAAAAATTTTTGTAACAATCGTATGTCTGCTTGTAAGCTTATTTTGCATAACTGCTTGCGGAAAAAGCAAAGTAGAATTTAAAGTAAATTTCGTGGTAGACGGCGAAATATACGCCACGCTGAACACAAGCGGCGAAGAAATCATCAAAATGCCCGAGAATCCTACGAAAGACGATTACGACTTTGACGGCTGGTACTGGGACAAAGATACCTGGCC
>CALARO010000235.1 GCA_937888935.1 uncultured Clostridia bacterium | reverse complement strand
AGCGCAAAGAATGTGATTTTTTATGACAATAAAATAGGAAAACGAAAAATTGATTATTTTGACTACTCAAATATTAAAGGGCGTGCAGGAAGATTAATGAAACACTATGTCGGAAATATAATAAATTTACATGAGCCTCCGCATAGAGAAAAAACGAATGTTGATTTTCCTTTTTTTGTGCAAAACCCTATAGATTCAGAAGTTCTCGTAAATTTAGAGGAGTCCGAAGTAAAAGATATTGGTGACAATAAGCGTCGTTATTCAGATTTTCAAAAGAAGGATTTTGAACTTCAACAAATTTTGAAACGAAATGCCGTATCAATTGAGGGACAGGAAAAAATACTTCATATACTTATAAATGATTTAAAGAGTAAAGCAAAAATAGATCTCATTATATGGAGTCAACTTGATGGGTTGCTCTATAAACGGTTAATGTATATTTTTGATCTTTGTTGGGAAAATCTTACAACCGAAACTGAACGATCGTCTTTTGAGTCAAAAGGGTGGATAGTTAATAAAATTGTTTCAAGTTGTTATAAAGTATCTACAAACTCTTTGATTGCAAGAGAGTTGGCTTATCGCGCAGAAAGACTTGCTCAAAATAAAAATATTCCATTTTTGTCAGTGGAAGAAATGTTTATAAAGTGTCCTATTGAAATGCAAGAACACACCGATGAGATAATAAAATCTATTTTTTCTTTGCAAAAGAATTGGCTACAGTATAGGGCTCCAAAATGGATAAACGTGGTTGATTCATTACAAAAATATGCTACTAAACAATTAGGTTTACCTTCGGGTGATTATTCGTATGTTGCTGAGATGATCGAAAACAGTTTTATTCCAAGCAATTTCAGAATATTACTTGAATATGGCATTCCTCAAACAACAATTAATAAGATACAATCTTTACTATTAATTAAAAAGGTTGATACAAAGAATATCACAGAAGATGATTTGCTTAGTATTCTTGCTGATAACAAAGACTATTTTAGGAAAAATCTGACAGAATATGAAATTGAAATTTTAACTAATGCATTATAAATTAGAGCTTTTTTGAATTTGTTATATTAACATCCATAAATGGACAACTATTTAAAGACGATTGCAAATAATTATTTGCAATCGTCTTTTCACGAACTCGCTGTTTACGCTGTTTTGATTTAATATTCTTGAAATTCCCCAAGCGCACCTAACATTGGGGGGGGGAATTTTCTCGCCGAGTTGCCGCAAAAAGGCAATCTCGGCGGATTGCCGGCAACGAAGTTGACTGATGAGGGGCGGCTCGTTCACAAAAAAGAACTTTAAAACGCTTCCCTTTTGCGGGAAGTCTTTTTTTGCGCAGTCAATACTCGTTCGTTAAGCCTAAGATATAATCCGCGCGCACGTCGAGCAGCATGCAAAGCTTCGAAAGCGTATCGAGCGCGGGGAAAATATTCTGCTTCATATATTTCGAAACCGTCTGCGCCGAAACGCCGATCGCCTGCGCGATCTGCCGTTGCGAATATTGCGATTGAGAAATACATTCCCGAAGTCGTATCTGAATTTGTGCCAATTCCATTTTTTTTTGCTTCCTTTCATTGGTATTTGCGGAAAATTTTTATATTTTCCTACAAAAATTATCGCATATTATACGATTTTTAGTTGACAATCGCATATTAGGTGATATATAATATAGAAGTCAGCAAAAAGTGTTGATAAATTTATTCATTCTTCGGAGGGTTTCTTATGGCAAATTATGTAGAAAACAATCTGCGTAAAGATGAGCATGTAGTCGTCCGTGCGAAAATCAGCTGGCTCACGTTGGTTATGCCCGTGATCTGGTGCATTTTGGTATGGGTAGGCTACGTTATGCTGGTGAGCAAATTGGGCGGCGTGGATAAGTCCGGCTCGGCAAGCGGCGAACAGATGAAGAGCGAAGTGAAGATGATACTTCTCGTAGCGGCTCTGTTGCTTTCGTTCATTCCGCTGATCAAGCAGCTGCTTATCAACGTAACCACGCATCTTGCAATCACGAATAAGCGTATCGTGGGTAAAGTGGGCGTTCTGAAAGTGGACGCGATCGACTTCCCGATCAATAAGATCGACAACGTATCTTATCAGGGATCGTTCTTCGGCAACATTTTCAAGTACTACACGGTGAAGGTGCAAAGCACCAGCGCGAAACCCCGTGAAATCAAGGCGATTGCGAACGCAGCCGAATTCAAGAACGCGGTGACGGACGCCATTGATACGTATGCGGAAGAAGCGAGAAAAGCGCAGGCGGCGGAAATCGCTGCGGCGATGGGCAACAGACCGCAGATGTAAGCTACATACAGCCTTTAATAAGCCGAAAGGCGTTGTGTTGAAAAAGCCAAAAGGCACTTTCCGTTTTCAGGAAAGTGCCTTTTAGCATTATATAGGCTTCCCCCCAGGGGGAAGCTGTCAACGAAGTTGACTGATGAGGGGCGTAGCATATTACGCGAAGTCCAATTTTGTTCTATAATGTTCTCGCGATTTTAGGGCAAGGCGCAGCTGAAAAAACGTTATAAATCTTCTCAATTGCTTTTATCCGCCGCGCACACCGTAAGCGTATCGCCGCAAACCGTAAACCGCACGTTGAAATCGGCAAATTTCATTCCGTATACGCGCGCGGGATCGTTCTGGTACGCCGGGCGGGGATCGTCCGCAAGGCAGGCAATCAGTCCGTCGCGCTTGCTTTCGGGAATTTTTTCAAGCAGCTCGGGCGGAAAACAAACGCGCAGAAAATCGCGCGCATGCTCGTCCGAAAAGCCGCCCGTTGCGTTTTCGATTTTGTCCGCGGCGGGCAGATACGGCTTAATATCGTAAATCGGCGTGCCGTCCACAAGATCCGCCCCCGAAACGCGCAGAATCACGCCGCCGTCCGCGGGGGTAATCACCTTCAAAAGCTTCACGCACGAAAGACCGAGAGCGTTGGGGCGAAAGGGCGAGCGGCTTGCAAATACGCCCACTTTTTCGTTGCCGCCGAGCCGCGGCGGGCGCACGAGCGGCGAAAACGCCGCGTTTTCCGCGCCGAACCCGTCGTTTAAAGAAAACCCGAAAATCAGCCATAAATGCGAAAATTGCTCGATGCCGCGCACGCTTTCCGCCGCGTTAAAGGGTGGCAGCAGCGTTACGTCCGCCACCGTTTTTGCCCTGCCGCTTTGCCGCGGCACGCCGAATTTTTCTTTGAAATCGCACCCGATCCGCGCGATCGGCGAAATCGTGATATTTTGCAAAAACGCAGGGGGTATCGGTTGATTTTTCGATGTTTTTTGTTTCATGCTAATCTTTTAAAAATCAAGCGTAGCCGTACTTTTTGCGGTAGCGCAGAAAGCAGAATACCGTCACGGCGAAAGAGAGAACTTCCGCCGCCACTACCGACCACCATACGCCGCCTACGCCGCCGGTGATCTGCGGCAGCAGCAGTACCGCCGCCACCTGAAACACCACGGTACGCAAAAATGAAATAATCGCGGAAACCTTGCCGTTCGAAAGCGCGGTGAAAAATCCCGAGCCGAAGATATTCACGCCCGTAAACACGAAGCACAGGCAGTAGATATAAAACGCGTTTTTCGTAAGCGAATACAGCTCGGCGTCGTAGCCTACGAAAAGATGCGCGAGCGGCGCGGCGAGCGCTTCGGCAAGCGCGGTAAGCACCACGCCCGAAACGGACATTAAAATCAGGCTCTTTTTGAAAAGATTTTTCAATTCGCCGTGATTTTTCGCGCCGTAATGGTAGCCGACCACGGGCGCAACGCCGATCGAATAGCCGAGAAAAATCGCCACGTAAATGAAATTCACGTACATTAAAACGCCGTAAGCGGAAATGCCGTTCTCGCCCGCAAGCCGTAATAGCTGCAAATTAAAAAGCATTCCGACAAGCGAAGAAGAAACGTTGCTCACGAATTCCGAAGAGCCGTTCGTGCAGGATCCGAGCAGCACTTTTCCGTAGAAACGCGTCTTGCAAAAATGCAGCAAAGAGCCGTTTTTGCGCGCGAAGTAAATCACGGGGATCACCGCGCCCACCGCCTGCGAAAGGATTGTCGCCCACGCCGCACCCGCTACTTCAAAGCGGCAAACGCCCACCAAAAGCGCGTCGCCCACCATGTTCGAAACGCCCGAAATCACCGTTACGATAAACCCGAGATGGGGCTTTTCGGCGGTGATGAAAAACGTCTGAAACATCGTTTGCAGCATCCAGAACGGTACGCCGAGCAGGTTGATGCGGGCGTATTTCACGCCGTAAGTATACAAATCGCCTTCGGCTTTTAAAAGCCGCGCCACACCGGGTAGAACAAGCTCGCCGATGATTGTAAGCGCAATACCCGAAAGAAAGGTAAACGCCACGAGAAACGTGAAATACGAGCAAGCTTTTTCGTTGTCGCCTTCGCCGAACGTGCGCGAAACGATCGCGCTGCCGCCCGCGCCGAGCATAAAACCCACCGCGCCCATAATCATTAAAAAGGGCATAATCAGATTGATGGCGGCAAATTGCGTTTTTCCGGCGAAATTCGATACGAAAAGCCCGTCCACCACGCCGTAAATCGAGGTGAATACCATCATGCAAACGCTCGGAAACACAAATTTCAGAAGCGTTCGATAATGAAAATGATCGGATAATTTTACTTTCATACGTACCTCATACCCATGCGGCGCGTATGGTATGCCGCACGGCGCGAAAATTGCGCGCTATAAAATGCCTAATATAATGCGTTGCGCGCGTAATAACGTAATATCAAAGCGCATTATAACAGACTTTCGCAAAAAACGCAAGCAAAAACGCAGCGAAAAACGCAAGAAAAGCGCAATAATTTTAAATTTCGTTTTAAAATCACATTCCGGCGTAGAAAACATAAAAACGGCTGCCCCGTATCCGCCGATTTGCTCGGTTTTGAAGGGGCAGCCTTGCGTTTTTATCGTTTCATCGCTATGATCGAATGAAATTTTTACACGATTTTGGCGTTTTTAATCAATTCTTCCGTCAGCCGCACCGTCTGCGCCGAGCTTTCGGGCGTTACGTAAGTCACGGGCAGATCGTTTTGCACGCAGCTTACAAAGTACGCGATCTCTTCCGCATACGCATTGTCACCGGAAATATTGATGCCGAGATCTTTTTTGTTTTCGCTGCTATCCGCCGCGCCGAGATCCACAACGTTCCCGTTTTCGGTAAGCACGCCCGCTTCGCTGCGCACGTACCCGTTGTCGAATACCGCCAGAAAATCCGCGCGGAAGGGGAACGCATTGCAATTATACCAGGTCGCTTCGCACGTCACCGTCGCGCCTTCGTATTCAAGCGTGCTTAATATGTACGTGCTGTTTTCTTTGATCGGGTGATATACCGCGCTCATGCTCTTCGGCGCGCCCAGCACCGAAAATACGAAATCGAGATCATGCACCGAAAGATCCAAACCTACGCCGCCGCTCTTCTTTTCGTCGCGCATCCAGTCTTCCCAACTCCACGTGGGAATCCCCGAAAGCCGCTTCATATCCAGCCGCAAAAGCTTGCCGTGCCTGCCGCTTTCGATGGCTTTGCGCAAATACACATAGGGCGACATATACCGCACCACGTGCGCCGCCATAAACTTTTTGCCGCTCTTCTTCGCCGCCGCAAGCACGCGCGCCGCGTCCGCTTCGCTCAAAGTCATCGGCTTTTCCGAAAGCACGTGCAAGCCTTTTTCCAGACACTTCACCGCCATATCCGCATGCATATAGCTCGGCGTGCAGATATCAACCATGTCGAGCGTTTCGTTTGTAAGCATCTTGTCCAAATCGGCATAAACGCGGGGGGTATCGGCGGAATTTCCGGGTTTTTCGCCCGCGTGTTTCAGTATTTTTTCCTTTGCCATCTCATCGCGCACGTCGCACACGGCAACGATTTTCGCGCCCGGAATACTATCGTAGCAGCCGTAGTGGCAATACCCCATGCCGCCGATGCCGATCAGCGCAACTTTCAGAATTTTTTCGTTATTTTCAGCCATTGATAATGTCCTCCAGGAATTTTTTCGCGTACAGAATGTCTTCGATCTGCTTGTCGCCCGAAATTTCGCGCTCGATCGTAATCGCGCCGTCGTAGCCGTGTTCTTTCAGCTTTTTAATCAGCAGCGGAAAATTCACTCTGCCGTCGCCGATGCGCTTTTCCGCGCCGAGATGATCGCCGTCGGTGGGGTATTCGCCGTCTTTCGCGTGTACGCCCATGATAAAATCGCCGAAAACGTCGATCGCGTCGCACGGGTTGCCCTTGCCGTACAGCAGCAGATTTGCGGGATCGAGATTTACGCCTAAGTTTCCCGTGCCTACCCGCTCGATGGTGCGCCGCAGCGTTACGGGCGTTTCCTGACCCGTTTCAAATAAGAAATACTGCCCGTTTTCCTTGCAATGCGCCGCCACTTCGCGAATGGCTTCCACCACGGCGGCATACTCGTCGGTTTTCTGATTTTCGGGCAGGAAACCTACGTGCGTAGCCACGCATTTCACGCCGATTTTTTTGGCGAAGTCCGATCCGTCTTTTAAATTCTGCACCCGCCGCGCGCGATAGGCGATCGGCACAAGACCGATCGTGTGATAGCCGTCCACGAAGTCCCACGTGGGGGATACTTCCCAGCCGCACCAGAACGCGGAAATTTCCACGCCCGTTTCTTTCACGATTTCGCGGATGCCCGCCGCGTTTTCGTCCGTAAATTTGCTCATATCCCAGCAGCAGAGCTGACAGGTGGGCAAGCCGTACTTCTTCACGTTTTCAAACGCCGTTTTCAGCTCGTCAAGCCCCTGCATTTCGTGCGTGAAGTTTACCATAGTGCCGAGTTTTATCATATTTTCTCTCCTTTGTTGCGAGATTTTTATTTTTGATTTTACAAATTCCGCCGTACCTGTCCGCGGTTTAAGCGCGTTTCGCCGTACCTGTACGCGGTGAAAACGAAAATTTACGCCGAAAAATGCTTTTTGCCGTCTTCGTAAATCGCGCAGATCAGGCGGTGCGTTTTCAGCACTTCTTCGCCCGTCAACTCGGGCGCGCGTTCGCCCGCCAACGCTTCGTAAAAGCGCGCGATCTGTTCCGCGTGGCGGAAACCCCAATAATCCTTGCCGCCTTCCACCGCCTGCAAATTTTTGTCCTTTTCCACGCGCTCGGCAGGCGAGCCGTCCGCATAGGTGATTAAAGCTTCGTCGTAAGAAAATACCGCCGTGCCGCCTTCGAACACAAGCTTGATTTCGATCGGCTCGTCCGTGCAGAAATTATTCGTGCAGAAAAAGCAGTATTTTACGCCGTTTTCGTACTCGATCAACCCGTCCGCCGAATCTTCCACTTTCACGATTTTATGCCCGCGGTTCGCCATGGATACGGAAACGCGCTTCACGGGCGAATTCACAATCCAGTTCACAAGATCAATCGAGTGAATCGCCTGATCAATCACCACGCCGCCGCCTTCCTTATCCCACGTGCCTTTCCAGTCGCTTTCTAGGTAGTACGAATCGCTGCGCGACCAGGTGAGAAACGAAGAAGCGCACAAAAGCTTGCCGAGCCTGCCGCCGCGCATGCCTTCTTCGGCGCGCTGCTTCACAAGCTTCGAAGCCGCGTTGTAGCGGCATTGAAAAATCACGTGATAGCTCACGCCTTTTTCTTTCGCGAAAGCCACCGTTTTTTCGGCGTCCGCAAGCGAAATCGTCATCGGCTTTTCGGTGAGTACGTTCACCCCGCGGGAAATCGCGTATTGCGCCACGGGCGCGTGCAAGTAGTGCGGCAGACAAATATGCACCGCGTCCGGTTTCTCGGCGGCAATCATTTCTTCGTAAGAAACGTAAGCCTTGCACCCGTACTTTTTCGCGGCGGCTTCCGCGCGCTCGGGGCGGATATCGCAGCACGCGACAAGGCGCGTAAGCGGCGAACGCAGAATGCCGTCGAAATGCATCACGGAAATTCTTCCGCAGCCGATCACGGCAACTTTAAATTGTTTTCTTTCGCTGTCCATGGCTACATTATACTACGTTCCGCACGCGCGCGCAACCCCGAAAGCTACAAATTTACTGTCATTTTTTACCATATTTCGCAAGCGCGCGGTAAAAAGTTTTCTCGCTGACGTATCCGCAGTCGAGCGCGAGCGAAAAAAGCGAGATTTCGGGATTTTTGGCTTTCAGCCGCAAAACTTCGGCAATGCGGCGGCGGTTTACGTATTCCCGAAGCGACATGCCCGTAAAATCGTTGAAGAGCGCGGAAAAATAATTCTC
>CALARO010000234.1 GCA_937888935.1 uncultured Clostridia bacterium | reverse complement strand
ATTTTATGCACGTCCACGCCCTTCATTCCGTCGGGATCATCCGAATCGAGCCATAAGCGGCACGCGAATTTTTCCGCCTTGTATTCCCATTTCGCCTTCGCCCACGGCGATAAAGCCGAAAGTTTTTCCTGCGACATATAAATCGCGTTCAGCTTTTCCGTCGGCTGATAACTCCAATCCACGAACACTTCGCCCGCGCCCGGTTTATAACTTTCTTCCCCCACCACCGCCCCAAATTCGGGCTGACCCACCCCCGCCTGTACGAACACCGTCTGACCTTTCTTTACGTTGACGCCCATTCTCACCAGCAATTTCGCATATTTTTTCAGTTGCGCTTTTCTCATCTTGTTAAATCTCCTTCGTTATTCTTATTTTCAAGCGGCTTTCGCCGTTTTTTGTTCATCGAATTTCGTCGCTTTCCCCGGCAAAACTTCGCTGCGTTTTTTATATCAATTTCACACGATTAAATCGTAATTCACCGGCTTATAAAACAATCGTTCTATCTCTTTTTCGTCGCGCGTTTCCGATAAAATCCACATCAGCTTCGTGATAATGCTTTCCCAAGTCATATCGTAGCTTTCCAGCACCGAAAACCGCTCTTTGAAATCCCGCCCCACGCGGTAAATGCCCATGTCGCTGCCTTCGCTCTGCACCTGAGTCGTCACCACAAGCGTTTTTCCCTTGCCGCGCCATTTCTCTATCACGTCGTACAAATCATAGTACTCGCCCCCCGGGATTCCGCCCGTGCCATACCCCGAAAGCACCACCGCGTCGTTATTTTCGAAATACGCGTCCAGCACCGCCCCCGAAAATCCGGGAGTCAGACAGCAAAGCCCCACTCTGCCATCCAGCCGCTCGTAAAACTCGGGCGAAACGGCTTTTTTCACGCTTTCCGGCGGCTCGATATACTGCACCACCCGCCCTTCGCGCACCGTGCCGAGAATGGGAAAATCCACGCTTTCAAACGCGTTGAAACTCTTCGTGCGTATCTTTTTTGCCCGCGTTCCCGCAATCGCCTTGCCCTGAAATACAATCGTCGCCTGCGCCGACTTATCGCTCGCCGCATACGAAAACGCGTCGCGAAGATTGATCCGCGCGTCCGTGTCTTCCAGATCAATCGGCTTCTGCGATCCCGTCAGCACAATCGGCTTCTTCGAATTCTGAATAAGATACGAAATCGCCGCCGCCGTGTACGCCATCGTGTCCGTGCCGTGACACACCACAAACCCGTCGTAATCGTCGTAATTTTCGCGGATCGCCGCCGCAAGTTTCAGCCAATGCGCGGGCGTTACGTTCGTCGAGTCGATATTGTACGGCTGAATATAATCCGCCGTGCAGAATTTCTTAATTTCGGGTACGTACCCCAAAAGCTCTTCCGCGCTCACCGTGGGCGACAATCCGTGTTTGCCCGTGGTGGAAGCGATCGTTCCGCCCGTGGCGATCAGAAGTATTTTTTTCATTGCCGAGCCTCCGTCGCTTTTCTTCTCAAAATATCCCCCGCCCGTAAAGGATACGCGCACTCAAACGAATACACGCCCTGCACCCGCTTCGCGTCCGTCGTCTTCTCGCCGTCCGTTTCCGAAAACATTTCGCCCACGATAAACTCTTTGCCGTGATACGCCCCCGGCGATAACACGTTCAGCTTGTCCCCGCTCTTAAAACGGTTGCGCATTTCCGCGCGCAATACGCCGTTCGCACAGGAAATCACGTTGGCCACGTAATCGTATTCGCCCTTGATCTGACCCGCGGCGTATTCTTCCGTCTTTTCCGAGCCGTCTTTGCCGTAAGCGTAGGCTTTCGTAAAATTCCGATGCGCCGTAGCGCACAATTCCCTTTCACAAAACGCCGTTTCCGCGCCGTCCATCGCGCGGCGATACGCGTTCACCACCGTGGCGAGATAATATTCGCTCTTCATCCGCCCTTCGATTTTAAAAGAATTTACGCCCGCTTTTTCAAGCTCGCCCAAGGCGGAAAGCATATTCAGATCCTTTCCGTTTAAAATATACGCGCCGCGCCCGTCTTCTTCAAGCGGCAGAAAACCCGTTTCGCCGTTCGTGGGATTGAGCGCGCGGATTTCGTATTTCCAGCGGCACGCCTGCACGCACGCCCCGCGGTTGGAAGAACGCCCGTCCAGATAGTCGGATAATAAGCACCTGCCGCTATACGAAATACACATCGCGCCGTGTACAAACGCTTCCAATTCCACGCCCGGATTAAACTCGCGGATTTCCGCGATTTCTTTCAACGACAATTCCCGCGCGAGAATCACGCGCTCCGCCCCCAACTCTTCCGCATAAAATTTCACCGCGTACTTATTCAGCGTGTTCGCCTGCGTGGATACGTGCAGCGCAAGCGAAGGCGCGGCTTTTTTCAGTACGCTCATCGCGCCGATATCGCTCACGATCGCCGCGTCCGCCCCGATTTCCGCCAAATAGCGGAAGTAATCGGTAAGATAAGCAAAATCGCCGTTACGGGCGAAGATATTCGCCGTCACGTATGCCTTTTTTCCCGAAGAATGAGCAAAATCCACGGCTTTTTTCAATTCGTCCGCGTCGAAATTATCCGAAAACGCGCGCAAAGAAAAATCTTTGCCGCCGAGATACGCCGCGTCCGCGCCGAAATAAAACGCCGTTTTCAGTTTTGAAAAATTCCCCGCAGGGGCAAGTAATTCCGCTTTCATCTTCTTTTTTGCCTGTCAATCGCCGTCACCGCTTCACGCTCACCGCCGCGCCGTCGCCGATTTTCAGTATGCTCGTCGTCAATTCTTCGTCAGCGCAGATCTCGCGCAAATACTCGCGCAATTTTTCTATCAGCATGTGCCGCTTATGCGGAGCTTCGCCGTCCACCCAGCCGTACAAAAGCACGTCGTCCGAAAACAGCACGCCGCCGCTTCGCAACAGCCGCTTTAAGTCGGGCAGATATTTCGAGTACTGCGCTTTCGGACCGTCCAGAAAAATAAAATCAAACGTTCCGTTCATCTCTCTCGGCATCGCCGCGATAATTTCGCCCGCGTCGCCGAGATACGCGTTCACCCGATTTTCCACGCCGAAAAACGCAAAATTTTCTTTCGCTTGCAGATACGAATTTTCTTCGATTTCTATCGTGGTAAGCTTCGCTTCGGGTAACGCCAGAAGCGCAGCCGCGCCCGAAAGCCCCACCGCCGTGCCGATTTCGAGAATTTTTTTCGGCTGCGCCGCGCGCAAAAGCACAAGCAGAAATTGCAGCGTAAGATCGTCCGCCACGGGAATCCCCGCCGCTTTCGCTTCTTCGCGCTTTCTTTTCAAAGGCTCGCATATATCCAGCCGCTGCACGCCGTCCGAAAAACTCTTCTCTTGCATCTTCTCACCCGCGCCGTATCGCAATTTCGCCGCGCTTACACTTCCACCACGGAAACCACGATAAACGGCGATTGCTTCGTCTTTTTGAAAATATAATTTCTTAGAGCCTTGCGCACCGCCACGGATAAATCTTCTTTCGTTCCGTTTTCGTAATCGTAATCGTCCGCCGCGCGCTTCACCACGCCGTAAGCTTCGCTCATATCCATCTGCTCGCCGAACATAAATCCGTGCGAATCAATCACCGGCTCGCCCACCACGTAGTTGCCCGTCACTGCAAGCGACACGAAGAATACGCCTTCCGCCGCGAATTTCAGGCGATCTTTCATCACTTCGCTCGTACCGTAATCTTCGAAGCCTTCGCCGTCGATCAGTCGCGTTCCCGCCGTCACGTTTTCGCCGAGCGTCAGCGAATGATCCGTCAGCTCGTAGCAATTTCCGATATCCGCAATGCAGATATTTTTCGCGGGCATGCCCATTTCCTGCGCCAAAAGCGCGTGCTTTTTCAGATGCCGGTACTCGCCGTGAATGGGAATGAAAAATTTCGGCGAAAGCAACTGATGCAAAATCTTATGCTCTTCCTGGCAAGCATGCCCCGAAACGTGAATTTTTTCAAGACTTTCATACACCACGTTCGCGCCTAAGCGATACAGATTGTTGATCACGCGGTAAATCATTTTCTCGTTGCCGGGAATGGGCGAAGCGGAAATGATCACCGTATCGTTGTCGCCGATCGTCACCTTGTCCGAATCGCCCGAAGCCATTCTCGTAAGCGCGCTCATCGGCTCGCCCTGCGATCCTGTCGATAAAATCACGATTTCGCGGTCGAAAAGGTTTTTATTTTTCGCAAGGTCCACCAAAATTCCTTCGGGAATTTTCAGCTCGCCGATTTTCACCGCCGCGTCCACCACTTTCAGCATGCTTCTGCCCGAAAGAGCCACTTTTCTGCCGTACTGCACGGCGCGGTCGATAATCTGCTGCAATCTATGCACGTTGGAAGCGAACGTCGCCACGATCAGCCGCCTGTCGCGGTTTTCGGCAAAAAGGTGATCGAGCGTTGTGCCTACCACCGTTTCGCTCATCGTGTAGCCGAGCCGCTCGATGTTCGTGGATTCGCCGAGATACAAAAGCACCCCTTCGCGCCCGAGCGCGGCAATTCTGTCGAGATCAATCGGCTTGCCCGATACGGGCGTAAGGTCGATTTTGAAATCGCCGCTATGGTAAATCAAGCCGTAAGGCGTGCGGATCGCAAGAGCAACCGCGCCGGAAATCGAGTGATTTACGTTCACGATTTCCACGGCGAACGAGCCGAGTTTCACCACGTCGCCGGGTTCTACCACGCGCTCCGGCACGTTCTGAATACGGCTTTCCTGCAATTTGTTGTCCGTGAGCATCAAAGTGAGCTTCGTGCCGTAAATAGGTGTGCCGGGATTCAGATCTTTCATGAGATACGGCACGCCGCCGATATGATCTTCATGCCCGTGCGTTAAAAACACGGCGCGCACCTTGTCTTTATTCTGCACAAGGTAGGTAATATCGGGTACAACGAGATCAATGCCGGGCATGTCCTCGTTGTTCGGGAAAGTCAGTCCCGCGTCGATCACGATAATATCGTTGCCGTACTCGATCGCCGTCATGTTTTTGCCGATTTCGCCCACGCCGCCGAGAAAAATAATTTTCACGGGTTTTTTGCCCCTGCCCACGCGCCCCGCGCGGTTTTCAGAAACTTCGCCGCCTTCGCCGTACATTTTTTCGTAGGCTCTTTCCAGCGCGCGTTCCGTAGCTTTTTCGCGCACGTACCGCGCGTCCGCAATGAAAGTTTTTCCCGCTTTGATCGGCGTTTGCGGCTGCGCCGCCGCAGGCACGGAAAGCTGCAACTGCTCGCCTTTCGGCGCGGTTTTCGCCGCTTTCGGCGCGCGCTTCGTTTCGTACACGGGCAGATAAGAAGCGTTCATCGAAGTTCCCGAGCCGCCTGTCTTTCTCACGCCGCGCGCTTTGCTTTCGCCGC
>CALARO010000233.1 GCA_937888935.1 uncultured Clostridia bacterium | reverse complement strand
TTCTTCCACCACGTCTACGTGATCGCCGCATAGCTGCTCGCCGAAGTGATTTACGCTTTTATAGCCGATATCTACGCATAAATCATTCATCGCTGATCGACTCCTTCAATTTGGTGAGCGCGATTTTCGTTTCCGCCGCCGTTTCGCCGAGCAGCGAAGCGATTTCCTGTACGATGCGCATCTGCTTATCCACCACTTTATCGGCTACTTCCACCGTCTGGCGCGAAATGCTCTCTTTCTTCTGCCGCTCGGTTTCTTCGTCGGTAATGTCGCGCATGATGCACACGAGCAGGTGGTAGGTGGGATCGTATACCACCGTCTGTTCCACGTACTTATTATAATCGGCAAGGTACGTTCTTTCGTTGCGCACGCTGCGCTTCGATTTCAGCACCCGATCGAATATATTCGTATCGAGAATACGCACCACGCCTTCACCCAAAACGTCGGAAGCGGAACGGATATTCATAATCCGCCGCGCCGCAGCGTTGATCTGCTGCACTTCGAGATTTTCGTTCAGCACGATCAAGCCGTTCGGCGTGTTGTTCACCATGCAGTCGGAAAAGCTTTCCGCTTTGTCTTTGAGATACGGCAGACACATGGAAATTTCCGCCTTGCCGTGGAAAATCGCGATCGCCTTTTCGCGGCAGGTATCGTACCCGCACGAGCCGCAGTTCAATTCGTCTTCGGGGCGCGTTTTGCCCATGCGCTTTAAAATTTCTTTAATCTCGTATTCCGCCGGCGGCACAAGCTTTCT
The DNA here is from genome assembly GCA_937888935.1 of uncultured Clostridia bacterium. GTDB lineage: Bacteria > Bacillota > Clostridia > Christensenellales > Borkfalkiaceae > Scatosoma. The sequence continues at coordinate 4,590 of CALARO010000233.1, read as the reverse complement.
TTCGATTGCCGTGAAGCTTTTTAAAAGCGCGGTTTCGGCGGGCTGCTCCACCTTGAAATCCTTTTCGCCCGCGTACTTCGCCACGGCGAGATAATCTTTCACGGGCGCGCGGTGGTACTTTTCCATCACAGGGCCGCCGATACAACTGCCGATACACGCGGACATCTCGATAAAGCATTTATGCACTTTGCCGTTTTCGATATCGCGGAGAGCCGCCATGCAGTTTTCCACGCCGTCCAGAGAAAGATAGGTGTACTCGGGATCTTTCTTCATCGTTTTTAAAATGCCGCCCGTGGTGGGGAAGAAGCGCGCGCGGCTCTCTTTTGTTTCGTCCGGTTCGGCGACGATTTCGATATTTTCCGCTTGCAGCCACTTCGCGAGATCTTCGTAGGTAAGCACCGCGTCCACAATGCCTACGTAGTACGCCGCTTCGTCCTTTTTGGCTACGCACGGGCCGATAAAAACCACTTTCGCGCCGGGGTTTCTGCGCTTGATGTCTTTCGCGTGCGCCTGCATGGGCGAAAGCACGTTGGCAAGATAGGGCAATTCTTTCGGGAAATACTTCTGTATTAAAAGATTGATCGAGTGGCAGCAGGAAGAAATCACCACGTCGCGCGTTTTTTCCGCCAGCATGTTTTCGTATTCCGTCTTCACGATGGTTGCGCCGATCGCCGTTTCTTCCGCTTCGTAAAAGCCGAGTTTTTTAAGCGCGGTGCGCAAGCCGCCGATGCCCGCGCCTTCGTAGTTTGCGATAAACGACGGCGCAAGCGAAGCGATCACCTTTTCGCCCGAAGATAAAAGCACTTTCACCTTTTCGGTTTCGCTGGAAATCTCTTTCGCGTTCTGCGGGCAGACCACGAAGCATTGACCGCACAGAATGCACTCGTTGCCGATGATATGCGCCTGATTTCCCGAAAACCGAATGGATTTCACGGGGCAATGGCGGATGCATTTATAACAGTTTTTACAGTTGGACTTTTTCAGCGTAAGAAAATCCATCGTTTAAATTCCTCCGTATTTTTGCAGCGCGGGCTTCAGTTTTTCTTCCAAAAACGCGTTGAAATTCTCTTCGGTAACGCCCGTGAAAATTTCGCCGTTCACGCTCACCGTAACGCCCTGCCGATTGCATTTGCCCGTGCAGAAACTGCCCGATAAAAGCAATTTGCTTTCGAGCTTATTTTCCGCCGCGTAACTTTGCAATAATTCCACCACGCGTTCCGAGCCTTTTAAATGGCACGAGCTGCCCACGCAGATCTGTACTTTCACCATGCCGCTTACCTCGCTTGTTTCACAGCGTTTTCAGCACCTGCGTTTCGAAAAATTCACGCGCCGTTTCGGGCGATACGGAATAAAATTCGTCGTTTAAAGATACGCACACGCCTTCGCGGCATCTGCCCATGCAAAACGTTCCGTTCAATTCCACTTTTTCTTTCGCGCCGTGTTCCGCAATCAGGCTCTGAAACGTTTCCACTACCTGCCGCGATCCTTTCAAATGGCACGAACTGCCGATGCAAACCGTTAATTTCGTCATACTTTTTCCTCCGTTCCGGGCGCGTTTTTTGTTTTTCGCGGACGAGTTTTCCGCGCCCTTTCGTCCGCTTTTTTACCCCGCGTTTTCCCCGCAGAAAACGTGGAATTTTTCGTTTTTCAAATACCTTTAAAGGCTTTTTAGCACGGGCAGCAGCCGCGCCCGTTCTTCTTCGTTCGCTCTCGCGACAAGTAGCGCCGCCGCAAGCGGCAACCGCTTTAAAATCTCTGCTTTTACGCTTTCTTCGCCGCTCTTATTCGCGTAGGCTTCGAGATACGTTTCCGCCGCGCCGCGCGCGTTTTTTATTTCGAAATACAGATAAGTAACCGCCGCGTCGATCAGCGGATCGCCCGCCGCCGCATGCGAAAAATCAAGCAGCGCCGCTTCGCCGTCTTCCGCCGAAATCACGTTGGAAGGGTTGAAATCGCCGTGGCAGAAATTTTCCTTTTCGGGCAACGATTTCAAAAGCGCGAAAAGCGCGGCGTCGTTTGCGCCGTACTCTTTCGCCCTGATAATGCCCCGCGCGATTTTTTCGGAAAGCTTGGGCAAGCCGTCGCCCCGTTTTTCGTGAATTTCAAGCTGCAACCGCGCGAGAAGCGCAAGATATTCCCGCTCTTTCCGCGGATTTTTTTTCATCTCTTCCGCAAGCGACCGCCCCGCGATATATTCCGTTACGATCGCCCGCTTTCTGCCCGCCGTGATCGTTTCGCGCACTTCCGGTACGCGTAGCCCCGCTTCCGCCGCCCGCGCAAGGCACAACGCTTCGCTTAAAACGTCCGCCGCCGAGTAGTCCGCGCCGAAGACTTTCACGCAGGAATCGCCGTCTTTATACACCGTCTTCTGCGTGCGGACGGCAATCACTCTGTCCAAATTCACTTTCAGGCCTCCTTCGTGCGGATTTTCTGCGGATTTACTATACGCTTTTTTATTATATCACAAACTTTTTCAAAAAGCAAATACCCGTTTCGCATATTTCTATATCATTTTTGATATATCTGTATAATCTCAGCGGAAAAGTTTTCGTTTTTCTTCGCAAAGGCAGGTGACGAACGCCTTATCCTGCGCGGTGAGCGCGTAATTTTTGGGGTATACAAGCACGTCGCGGTAGATCTTTTTCGAGCCTTTCACGGCGCGTTGTTTAAGCGCGTAGCGCGCAAGCGTTTCTTCCGTGAGCGGCGACGACCACATATACGTTTCTTCGTTTTCGGCAAGCAGTCTTAAAGCCGCGGCGCGCTCGAATACGAAAATGCGCCGATCCGCGCCTTCGGGCAGCTCTTCTTTTTTGATTTCTTCCGGCGAAACGGAAGGCACGTAAGGATCGCCGTAGGCGGCTTCGGCGTAGTTTTCGAGATCGGAGAGCTTCACTTCGTCGAGCAGCGCGAGCGGCGAAGAAGCGGAAAAAGTGACGAGCGCGCGGAATTCCGCGATCAGCTCGCAGGTGAGATTTTTGCTTTCGAGCATTTCTTTCGCTTCTTTATCGTACCCCGCCGCGTAGTGCAGAATACCGAGTTTGTACTCTTTTTCGAGAACGTTCGAAAGGGTGCGCCAGCCGTTGGTTTCTTTGTAGTACGCTTCGCAGCGGTTCGCGCGGGTGAGCGTGCGCGAAAAGCGCGAAAACGCCGCAGAGATATAATCTTCGCGCGGCGCGGAAAGCGAAAACGCCGTTTTTTCGCCGCCCCGCTCTTTAAATTCCGTTTCGAGCTGCTCGATATCGCGGATAATGCGCCTGCCCCGGTTTAACAGCCGCTCGCCGTCCGGCGTAAGCACGATACCCTTTGGCTTACGATCGAAAATCGTGATGTCAAGCTCTTTTTCAAGCTCTTTGATCGCGCGCGACAAATTCGGCTGCGCCACGGCAAGCTCTTCCGCCGCCTTGGAAAGCGAGCCGGCTTTCGCCACCGCCGCCGCATATTTTAAGTACACGATATTCATTCTTCCGTTCCTTTTTCTTTGGTTCTTTCGGCGCGTTGCCGAAGATCGTTGCCGAAGATTTGTATTTTCACTTATTATTTTACAGCATTTTGCGCGTTTTGTCAAGGGGCGCGGCGCGCGCTTTTGCATTTTCGGCGGAAAAAGGCATAAAAAAAGGCGGGCAATCAGGAAAAATTTCCCTGTTTGCCCGATTTATACGCGTATTTTATGCAAATATGCGCCTTTGCCCATATGCGCGGACGATTTTACGAATTTTTAATCGCCGCCGATTCCGCCGCCGCGGCAAGCGTTTCCGCCGCGTTGAAACACTTTTCGAATCTTTCGTAGATATCCCGCCACTCGATCACTTCGCGCGTGGATTTGCTCTCTTCCGAAAGCGTTCGCACGGCGGTTTCGTACAACTTGTCGCCGCAGGCTTCGATTTCGTTCACTTCCGAAATCAGCGTTAAAAGCCGCGCCGGCTTGCCGATATTTTTCAATTCTTTCAGCATTTCCGTCGTCTTTTCGCACGCTTCCACCATCAGTTTCGCAAACTGCGGCGTATCCGCGCGCAGCGTTTTCACGTTCGCCATATACAAAAACGCCGCCACGCCGTCGGTATCGTCGGTGAGATCGTCTGCCGCGCGCGCAAGATCGTATAAATCTTCCCGCTCGATCGGCGGCAGAAATTCCCGCGCCAGAGCCGTGGTAAACGCATGTTTTTCCGTATCACAGCGGCGTTCGATCGCGTGGGATTCCCGCCGCAGCGTTTCGAGTTTTTCGTAAGCGAAATTTTCGGAAAAATCGCGGAACATGCGCGCTTCCTGCGCCGCGTACTCCGCCATTTGCGCAAGCGAAGCGAAATAATCGAACTTCTTCTTTCCCTTCATAATTTGTGTTTCCCCTTATTTTTTGTCCTTCTTTATTGTATGCCTTCAAGTTAAAAAACGCGCACGAACAGCTTCGTTACAAGATAGCCGATCGCGCCGCAGCCGGGAAAGGTAAGCACCCACGTTAAAAGCATTTCTTTCGCCACCGAGAAATTCACCGAACGCTTCCTTTTCGCCGCGCCCGTGCCCATAATCGCCGTGGTTTTTGCGTGCGTGGTGGATACCGGCATGCCGAGCAGCGAACACGCAAGCAGCCCCGCC
>CALARO010000232.1 GCA_937888935.1 uncultured Clostridia bacterium | reverse complement strand
CCCCCCGGGGGGGAGGCTTGGAAAAAGGCTGATAATTGGAATATTCCCGGGGGGGGGGGGGAAGCCTTGGAACAAGGCAATATTAAATTTGTTCTAAAAGTACGGCGGCGTTTGCCGTGATGCCTTTGCCTTCGCCGATATAGCCGAGTTTTTCGTTCGTTCCCGCCGAAATTCCTACCGCCGATTCGGGCAGGCTCAACGCGCTTGCAAGCGATTTTTTGATTTCGCCGATATACTTCGCAAGGCGCGGCTTTTCCGCCTGGATCGCCGCCGACAAATTCGCGGGGCGGAAGCCTTGTCCGCGCACGAGCGAAATCACCTTTGCGAGCATTTGCATAGAGTCCGCGTTTTCCCATTCCGCGCTCGTATCGGGAAAATAATGCCCGATGTCTTTCAATCCCGCCGCCGACAAAAGCGCGTCCATCACCGCGTGGCACAAAACGTCGCCGTCGCTGTGCGCGATCAAGCCGCTTTCCGAAGGCACTTGCACGCCGCCGAGTACGATATAGTTCTGCGCGCGCCCGAACGCGTGCGTATCCACGCCTATGCCCACGCGCGCGAAGGCCTTGCGGAAATCTTCGGCATAAGTGAGCTTACTGTTTTTTTCTTCGCCGGCGCACAGTTTCGGCGCGCGAACGTATTTCGCGTACACCGAAGAATCGTCGGTGAAATCCGTTTCGCCGTTCCGGATCGCCTGTTCGTAGGCGGCGCGGATTTCCGCAAGGTAAAATCCCTGCGGCGTCTGGATACGGTACGTTTTCGCGCGGACGGGGTAACTTTCGATTTCGCCGTTTTCGTTCGCGGCGGCAAGGGTATCGGTGGCAGGCACGGCACACACGCCGCTTTTGTACGTTTTCACGCTTTGAATACACGCCGCGACGGTTTCGGCGGAAACGAACGGGCGCGCGCCGTCGTGGATCAGGACGATTTCGCTTTTTGCCCGTTTTAAGCCGCTATGCACCGATAAAAAGCGCGTTGCGCCGCCTTCGCAAAGAGTTGCGCCGTATTTACGGCAAAGGGGGGCGATTTCGGGAAAATCTTCCTGCGCCGCCGCCACCACGATTTCGGAAATGCCCGCCGCCGCGAACGCCGCGATGGTGCGCTCTAAAACGGGGATGCCGAGAACGTCTTTCAAAAGCTTGTTTTTATTGAAACCCGCGCGCGTGCCTTTGCCGCCGGCGCAGATCAGGGCGCACACGGTTTCCGCGTTTTCGGTTGGTTTTGTTCGCGGTAAACCCGCCCGCCGCGCTCATGCGATCACCTCGTACATTTTGGCGGCTTCTTCTTTTTTTACGACTTCTTCCACGGAAAGCACGCGGCATTTGAGCGCGCCGCCGGCGAAAAGGATTTCGATGATATCGCCTTCTTTCACGCGCGCGCCCGATTTGGCGGGTTTGCCGTTTAAAAGAATTTTATCCGCGCCGCAGGCTTCCTGCGCTACGGTGCGGCGTTTTAAAATGCGGGAAACTTTTAAAAATTTATCTATTCTCATAGAAAAAACACCTCGTAAAGCCGAAAAAACGGCGTAAAAAAGAGTAAAATCGACGTAAAATCAAGAAAAATCGACGAAAAGCGAAAAAGCGGCGGCAAAAACGCTTGACTTATTTTTAAAACGATACTATAATTAGATAATGTATTATTATGCGTTACTATGCCGCATTGCGCTCCGCGTGGAAATTTCTTACCTTTCCATTATAGCGCAAAGCTGCGGAAAAGTAAAGCAAAAGAGCAAGAAAAAAGAGTAACCCGCACGCAAAAATTTGATTTTTATCGATGAAAAGATATACTCGGTAGGTCGGCTTAACAAACATCTAAGGAGTAATTTAAACCGATGGATTTACCTATTTGCAAATACGGTAAGAACGAAAGACGCAAATTCGGCAAGATCAACGAAGTGATCGACATTCCCGAGCTTGTGGAAATTCAGAAAGAAAGTTACAGATCGTTTATCGAAGAGGGTATCAGCGAAGTGTTCGAGGACTTTTCCCCGATCACCGACTATTCCGATCACTTCGAACTGTACTTTCTCGATCACCGCTTCGGCGATAAGCCCAAGTACGACGAGAAAGAGTGCCGCAACCGCGACGCTACGTATTCCCTGCCCCTTCGCGTGAAAGTGCGCCTTGTAAACAAGGTGAAAAACGAAGTGGTGGATCAGGAAGTTTTCATGGGCGATCTGCCCAAGATGACGGAAAACGGCTCGTTCATCATCAACGGCGCGGAACGCGTGATCGTTTCTCAGCTCGTTCGTTCGCCCGGCGTTTACAACGCTTCGGAAAAGGACAAGACGGGCAAGGAAATGTTCGCCACCACGGTGATGCCGAATAAGGGCGCGTGGCTCGAACTCGAACAGGACGCGCTCGATACCTTATACGTGCGCGTGGACAGAAAGAAGAAACTGTGCGTAACGGTGCTTCTGCGCGCGCTCGGCTTCGGATCGGATCATGCGATCGAGCAGTTGTTCCCCGGCGACAAGATCATTCGCGAAACGATGGCGAAAGATACCACGAAGTCGGAAGCGGACGGCCTGATCGAATTGTACCGCCGTTTGCGCCCGGGCGAAGTGCCTACGGAAGATTCCGTGCGCACGCACCTTTACAATCTGTTCTTCGATACCCGCCGCTACGACGTAGCCAAGGTGGGCAGATACAAGTACAATAAAAAACTCAATCTTGCTTACCGTCTGCCGGGGCAGATCGTTGCGGACGACATCGTGAATCCCGAAACGGGCGAAATTTTAGCAAGCGCCGGCGAGAAGATTTCCGAAGCGAAAGCGCGCGAAATTCAGAACGCGGGCGTGAACGAAGTATTTGTGCTTGTGAACGATCCCGAAGACGGCGAAATCCGCCACAAGATCATTGCGAACAACACCGTGGATTTCACGGCGATTTCGGATATTCCTTTGCAGGCGCGGGCGAAAGATTTCGGCTTGTTGCCTACGGTGTACTACCCCAACTACAAATTCTCGAAAGTGATCGCCGAAGCGTGCGCGGGATCGAGCGTGGAAGAAGTGGCGGAGCAGTACGTAAACGAAATCGACGCGCTTTACTACACGAAAGAGAAACCCGAGGAAGAGGACGAGAAGCAGGAAGAGAAGAAGAACAGAGAAAAACGCCGCGACAACAGAAGAAAATTCGTTGCCGCCTGCAAACTGTTCCACGAAATTCTTTCCCGCGAGAACCCCGTTCCCACGAAGGAAGAGAAGAAAGAAATCCGCCCGCTGTGCGATAAGCTTTGCCATAAGCACGTGACGGTGGACGATATCGTGGCTTCCGTTTCCACTAATCTCGACTTGAAATACGGCATCGGCACGATCGACAACATCGACCATCTCGGCAACCGCCGCGTGCGTTCGGTGGGCGAGCTGTTGCAAAATCAATTGCACGTGGGCATTTCCCGCCTTGAAAGACTTATCAAGGAAAGAATGGCTACGCAAGATCCCATGGAAGTTACGGCTTCCGGGCTTATCAATATCCGCCCCGTATCGGCGGTGATCCGCGAATTTTTCGGCTCTTCGCAGCTCTCGCAATTCATGGATCAGACGAATCCGATTGCGGAACTTACGCATAAGCGTAAACTTTCCGCGCTCGGCCCGGGCGGACTTAACCGCGATCGCGCCACCTTCGAAGTGCGCGATATTCACCACACGCATTACGGACGTATGTGTCCCATCGAAACGCCCGAAGGTCAGAACATCGGTCTGATCTCGTCGCTTGCCACGTTCGCGAAGGTGAACGAGTACGGCTTTATCATGAGTCCGTACAGAAGAGTGGACAAGGATACGGGCATCGTAACCGATCACGTGGACTATCTTACGGCGGACGAAGAAGACAGATACATTGTGGCGCAGGCGAACGAACCGCTCGACGAGAACGGCAGATTCGTACACGAGCGCGTGGCGTGCCGCCATCAGGATTTAATCACCGAAATGCCGCGCGAGAAAATGGACTACATGGACGTTTCGCCAAAGCAGCTCGTTTCCGTGGCTACCGCGCTGATTCCTTTCCTTGAAAACGACGATACCAACCGCGCCCTGATGGGATCGAACATGCAACGCCAGGCCGTGCCGCTTTTAAAGACGGAGTCTTCTATCGTGGCAACGGGCATCGAAGCGGCGATCGCACGCGATTCGGGCGTGATGGTGCGCGCGAAAGAAGCGGGCGTGGTGGTAGGCTGCGCTTCCAACCTGATTAAAGTGCGCCGCGATGACGGCACGATCGACGAATACCCGTTGAAGAAATTCGAGCGTTCGAACCAAGGCACTTGCCTGAACCAACGCCCGATCGTTTCCACGGGCGACAGAGTGGCGAAAGACGAAATCATCGCCGACGGTCCTTCCACGAACAACGGCGAACTCGCGCTCGGCAAAAACATTCTCATCGGCTATATGGAATGGGAAGGCTACAACTACGAAGACGCCATTCTGCTTTCGGAAAAACTCGTGCAGGACGACGTATTCACTTCCATTCACATCGAAGAACACGAAACGGAAGCGAGAGATACCAAGCTCGGTCCGGAAGAGATCACGCGCGATATTCCGAACGTTGGCGACGACGCGCTGAAAGATCTCGACGAAGATGGTATCGTGCGTATCGGCGCGGAAGTGCAGAGCGGCGATATTCTCGTGGGTAAAGTTTCCCCGAAGGGCGAAACGGAACTCACGCCCGAAGAAAGATTGCTCCGCGCGATCTTCGGCGAAAAATCGCGCGAAGTGCGCGATACGTCTTTACGCGTGCCGCACGGCGAAGGCGGCGTGGTAGTGGACGTGAAAGTGTTCACGAGAGAAAACAAAGACGAACTCGAACCCGGCGTTTCGAAACTTGTGCGCGTGTATATCGCGCAGAAGCGTAAGATTCAGGTGGGCGATAAGATGGCGGGTCGTCACGGAAACAAGGGCGTTATTTCCCGCGTGCTTTCGCAGGCGGATATGCCGTTCCTTGCGGACGGTACGCCGCTGCAGATTCTGCTCAACCCGTTGGGCGTACCTTCGCGTATGAATATCGGTCAGGTGCTGGAAGTGCATCTCGGCTACGTGTGCAAGCAGCTCGGCTGGAAGATCGCCACGCCCGTATTCGACGGCGCGACGGAAAAGGACATCGAAACGATGTTCCGCGAAAACAATCTTTTAAACCCCGACGGAAACGTAGACGGCAAATTCCAGGTGTTCGACGGCAGAACGGGCGAACCTTTCGAAAACCGCGTGACGATCGGCGTTCAGTATATGATCAAGCTGATCCACCTTGTAGACGACAAGATTCACGCGCGTTCGATCGGGCCTTACTCGATGGTTACGCAGCAGCCGCTCGGCGGCAAGGCGCAGTTCGGCGGACAGC
>CALARO010000231.1 GCA_937888935.1 uncultured Clostridia bacterium | reverse complement strand
GCGTGCTTTGCGGCGATACGGGCGCGCCGTTCGACGCCGTGCTTTCGCGCGAGCTTCTCGGCGTATCTTCCGCTACGTGGCAGCTTTCGGGAATGTTCCGCCGCGGCAGGGGCGCGCAGCCCGATTACAAAGATTCGCACGTAGATCACGAAGACGCGTTTCTTACGGAAGAAGAACAAAAAACGCTCGATCGCCTGTACACCACGGGCGCGGAAAGGGTATTCGAAGAAGGCAAAGAAACGCGCCTGAAAGAGAGCCGCTCGGCGCATGAATTTTTAACGCGCCTGCTTGTGAAGTAACGTTTGCAACGAAAAAAACGGCGTAAACGCCGAAGATGCAAAAAAATAAGAAAAAATAAACGCTTTTTGAGAAGCGCGAATTTTCGTTTTGTGTTATAATATTTCTGCTATCGAAAGAGATAGCCGTCGTCGCGCGCGGAAAGCGTGCGAAAAAAACGAAAATTCAAGGAGAAACTTCAATGAAAAACGAACAGGGTAAGCGGACGAAAAAAGCGGAAGAATTGTTGAAAAACATGTCGCTCGAAGAAAAATTGCAGCAGCTTACGCAGCTTTCGGGCGTATTTTTCGATACCAAAGATAAAACGGCGGCAACCGGACCGAAAAACGAAGTCGGCGTTACCGACGAAGATCTTGCGGGCATCGGCTCGGTGCTGAATTTCCGCGGCGCGGATCAGGTGTATCGCGTGCAGGAAACGCACCTGAAAGCCGACCGCAACAAAATTCCCATGTTGTTTATGATGGACGTGGTGCATGGCTGCCGTACGATTTATCCCATCAATCTCGGCATGGGCGCAACGTTCGAACCCGAGCTTATGAAAGAGTGTTCGGCAATGGCTGCGCGCGAAGCGCGGGCGATGGGCGTTCACGTCACGTTCGCGCCGATGGTGGATCTCGTGCGCGACGCGCGTTGGGGACGGGTGATGGAAACCACGGGCGAAGACTCGTATTTAAACGGCTTGTTCGCCGCCGCGCAGGTGCAAGGCTTCCAGAGCGAAGGAATCGCGGCGTGCGTAAAGCATTTCGCGGGTTACGGCGCGCCCGAAGCGGGCAGAGATTACAACGCCGTGGATATGAGCGAGCTTACGCTGCGCGAAAAATATCTCGTCGCCTATAAAGCCGCCGTCGACGCGGGCGTAAAAATGGTGATGACTTCTTTCAATTCCTTAAACGGCGTACCCGCTGCGGCGAATAAGAAGCTCGTCAAGGGAATTCTGCGCGAAGAATGGGGTTTTAACGGCGTGGTGATCAGCGATTACAACGCATTCCGCGAAATGATGAATCACGGCGTGGCGAAAAACGAAAAAGATTGCGCCTATAAGGCGATGCAAGCCACGAACGACATCGAAATGATGTCCGCAACCTATCTGCATTGCATGAAAGAGCTGATCGACGAAGGCAAGATTTCCGTTTCTCAGGTGGATGAAGCGGTGCTGCGCGTTTTACGGCTCAAAGAAGATCTCGGCTTGTTCGAAGATCCGTTCCTTTTCGCCGCAAAAACGAAAGAAGAAGCGGAAGCGCGGCAAAAATCGGAACTTCTCACGGCGGAAAACCGCAAGATTGTGCGTATCGCGGCGGAAAAATCGGCGGTGCTTTTAAAGAACGACGGCGTGCTGCCTTTCGATAAAAAAACGAAGAAAATCGCCGTCGTCGGACCTTTCGGCAACACGGGCGATATTATCGGCTTCTGGCATTGCTACGGCAACGGCAACGATACCGTGAAAATCACCGACGGCATTAAAAATCTGCTTCCCGAAGCGGAAATCACTTTCGCGCAGGGGGTAAGCGGCGAGCTTAACGCGGTTGCAAACGCAGAAGAAATTCAAAAGGCGGCGCAAATCGCGAAGCAGGCGGAAGCGGTGCTTCTCACGCTCGGCGAGCCGGAAAACGACAGCGGCGAAGGCAACAGCAAGCAAAATCTCGAACTGCCCGAAGCGCAGTACAAACTTCTCGAACCCGTGCTTGCGGCAAATAAAAACACGGCGGTGCTGCTTTTCAGCGGCAGACCGCTCGCAATCAAAAAATTGTCCGAGCTTGCGCCCGCGATTTTGCTTATGTGGCAGCCGGGCAGCGAAGCGGGCAACGCAATCGCAAATCTTGTATTCGGCGAAGTATCGCCCGAAGGCAAGTTGCCGATGAGTTTCCCCGCCCACACGGGGCAATGCCCGATTCACTACGATCATTTCAATACGGGCAGACCGCGCGGCAACGATCTCGTGCGTTCGCCGTATTCTTCCGCGTATATCGACGGGCGGAATTCGCCTTTGTACCCGTTCGGCTACGGACTTTCTTACGGCGCGTTCGAGTACGGCAAGGTAAGCCTTTCGAAAACGCAACTTCGCCGCGGCGAAAAAATCGAAGCGAGCGTCACGGTAAAAAACGTCGGCAAGCGCGAAGCCGCAGAAACGGTACAGCTGTATCTGCGCGATCGCGTGGCTTCCGTCGTTCGCCCCGTAAAAGAGCTGAAAGCATTTAAAAAAGTGCGCCTTGCGGCGGGCGAAGAGCAGCGCGTAACGTTTGAAATCGGCGAAGACATGCTGAAATTCTACAACGCCGAGCTGGAATACGCGGCGGAAAACGGCGATTTCACGGCGTATACAGGCGGCTCGTCCGATACGGCGAACGGCGCGGATTTCGAATTGATCGACTAAAAAACGAAAAACAAAAAACGATAAAAACAGAAAGCCGTCGGCGCAATCCGGCGGCTTTACCTATGCCGAAAACCGCGAAAAAAATCGTAAAACCGCGAAAAGCGGCATAGTACAACCTTTCTTTTTCATACCATATAAAAGCGCGCCGCTTCGGCACGGTAAAAGCTCGGAAAAAAACTCGGAAAAAAGAAAAAGCAGGAAAGGAGAAAAAAGCATGTTTTTAAGCGTATTCTGGTCGTTTTTATGCAAAATTGGATTTTTAACGGGACTGATCGGCGGAAAAAATTCTTTTTCCAAGCCGCTTTCCAAAGAAGACGAAGAAAAATATCTGAAAATTTTAAACGAAGGGAAAACGGCGGAAGAACGCAAACAAGCCAAAGATATTCTCGTAAAGCACAACATGCGGCTCGTGGCGCATATCGTCAAGAAATACCGCGGCGCGGCGGAAACCGACGATCTCATTTCCGTGGGCAGTTTAGGCTTGATGAAAGCGCTCGATAACTATCGCCCGGGTCGGGGAACAACGCTCGCCACGTTCGCCGCGCGCTGCATCGAAAACGAAATTTTAATGCTGATCCGCGCGGGGAAAAAGCATAAAAACACGCTTTCTCTTTCCGATCCCGTCGGATTGGATAAAGACGGCAACGAACTTACGCTTCTCGACGTTCTCGCCGAAAAAGAAGAAGGCGTTTTCGAAAACGTAGAGCGTTCGGTGCAGCGCGAAAGACTGCTCAAAGCAATCCGCCGCCTTTTAAACGATCGCGAATACACCGTGCTTTGCATGCGATACGCGCTCACGGGCGGCGCGCCGAAAGCGCAGCGCGAAGTGGCGATAAAGCTCGATATTTCCCGTTCCTACGTATCGCGTATCGAAAAGCGCGCGATCGCAAAGCTTCGCAAAAATCTTTCCGCAAGCGATTTTTACGATTTCATCGGCTGAAACGCCGCCGGTTATGCTTGACAAATTTCGATAATTCGGCTATAATACGCAAGGAAACAGGGCATACTTACAAAAGGTAAAATTATGACGATCGGCGAAACAAATTTCAATCAAACGGCAAATCAAACGGAAAATCACACGGAAGAACAGGCATGGAAGCAAAGAAAATGCGGCGTTTTGCTGCCGATATTTTCTCTTCCCGATCGCTACGGTATCGGCACGATCGGGCGCACCGCGCAAAGATACGCGGAATACCTTGCGTCCGCCGGCGTGAAAGTGTGGCAGATTCTGCCGCTGCTTCCCACAAGCTACGGCGATAGTCCGTATCAGTCCGTCTGTTCTTACGCGCTCAATTATTATCTGATCGACCTTACGCTGCTCGCGGAAGACGGGCTTTTCACCGAAGCGGAACTTGCGCGGTACGCCCATGAAAACGGGTACGGGCAGGAAGATTCGCGTATTGACTACGAGCGGCTTTTTCACACGCGCGTGCCGTTTTTAAAGAAAGCGTTTTCGCGCTTTACTTCCGAAGACTACCGCGCGAAGCACCCCCGTGAAGCGGAAAATTTCGAAGCGTTTTTAAAGGCGGGCGAATATTTCGATTTCGCGCTTTTCATGTCGCTCAAAACGCATTTTTCGTTCCGCCCGTGGCAGGAATGTGGCGAATACGCCGGATACAGCGAAGAAAAAGCGGAAGAATTCGCCGCCGGGCATGCGGAAGAAATTCAATTCTGGCAATTCACGCAGTACGAATTTTTAAAACAATGGAACGAGCTGCGCGCCCGGGCAAAGCAAAACGGCGTGGAAATTCTCGGCGATATGCCTATCTATGTTGCGAGCGATTCCGTAGAAATGTGGAAGTACGGAAAGCAACTGTTCGAAACGGACGAAAACGGCATGCAAACGGAAAAAGCGGGCGTTCCGCCGGACGCGTTTTCCGCCGACGGGCAGCTTTGGGGAAATCCCGTGTACCGCTGGGAAGAAATGAAGAAGGACGGCTACGCGTGGTGGAAGCGGCGTATTCAAAAGGCGTTCGCGTTGTTCGATATCGTGCGTATAGATCATTTCCGCGGCTTCGACCGGTATTTTTCCATCCCCGCCGCCGCGCTTACGGCGCGCGAAGGCACGTGGAAAGACGGACCGAAAGCCGGGCTTTTCAAGGATATGAAAAATCTGCCGATCGTGGCGGAAGATCTCGGCGTGATCGACGAAGGCGTGTTGCAGCTGATGAAAGACGTCGGCTATCCCGGCATGCGCGTGCTTGAATTTGCTTTCGACGGCAGCGCGGAGAATACGAATAAGCCTTCGAATTCCCCCGAAAACAGCGTGGCGTATACGGGTACGCACGATAATCCGCCGTTCGTATCTTACGTCGCTTCGCTCGCCGATTGGGAAAAAGAGCGTTTTTCTCACGATTTTCGCCGCGAATGTGAAAAATTCGGCATTGTTTCCACGGCGCAAACGGCGGAAGAATACGCCGCCGAAGCGGTGCGGCTCGCGTTCGCGTCGCCGTCGTTTTTATGCGTCGCGCCGCTCTGCGATCTCTTATCGCTCGGCGAAGAAGCGCGGATCAACGCGCCGTCCACGCTTTCCACGAAAAATTGGAGTTTCCGTTTTTCAGCAGAGCAGGCGTTTTCCGGCGCAGTGAAAGAAACGCTGCTTCGTCTTGAAGAAGAATATCATAGATAAATTCGATTTTGCGGTATCATCCGCTTCGCTTTGGCAACTGCGCCGGGCGGGGCGGATTTTTTTATGCGGAAAACAGGGTATAAAAAGCGGACAACTTACCGAAAATAAGCATAGCCGAACAGAAAAAAGCTTGTTTTCATTCGGCTACCGATCTTTCGTATCGGAAAAACCAAAAAACGTGAAAGGAGAGAAAACAATGACGAAAAAAATGAAGCAAACGCTTGCGATGCTTTCCATCGCGGCGATGGCAGGCACGATGCTCGGCTCGTGCAAGAAGAAAACGGATAACGCCGTCACGCTCACCGTATGGTGTTCGCAGATGGATATGGAACTCGCGAAAGAGATTTCGGAAAATTTCAAGAAAGAACACGCGGATACGCAGTACGATTTCCGCTTTGCCGCGCAGGGCGAAGACGAAGTCGCTACAAAAATTTTAACCGACGTGGAAGCCGCCCCCGACGTATTTTCCTTTTCGAGCGATCAGATATTAAAGCTGATTGCGGGCGACGCGCTTTCCCGCGTGGGCGGCGATCGCCTTACGCGCATCAAAGAAAACAACGATGAAAAATCGGTGGATTCCGCCACGGTAAAGGGCAAAGACGGCGAAGAAAGCGTTTATGCTTTCCCGTATACCGATAATACGTTTTTCCTTTACTATAATAAAGAGTATTTAAACGAAACCGACATCGAAACGTTAGACGGAATTTTGGCGAAGTGTACTACGAGTAAGAAATTCGCCATGCCTTTAAACGACGGCTGGTATAATACTTCTTTCTATTTCGGCGCGGGACTCGGCTACGAAGTCACGTACAACGATACGTTCGCGGAAACGAAAATCACCACCGATTTCGGTAACGATACGGGCAAAAAGGTTACCAAAGCCTTGTATGAAACGGCTTCGAATAAAAAAGTACTGCCCGATGCCAACGATTCCACCATCGCCGCAGGCTTTTCGGACGGCACGGTGATCGCCGCCACTTCGGGCATCTGGAATAAAAAGACGTTTTCGGGTTATCTCGGCGACAATTTCGGCGTAGCGAAGCTTCCCACCTACACGTATGCGCGCGGTGAAAGCGACGAAGCGCAGAAGCAGCTTACGGCGTTCGCCGGCTATAAACTCATGGGCGTGGGGCAGTATTCCAAAAATAAATCCGCCGCGCTCGAATTTGCGGAGTACTACACGAATAAAGAAAACCAGGTGCGCCGCTTCAAAGATCGCGGATTTGTGCCTACGAATAAAGAAGCGCGTGCGGAAAACGACGTGCAGAGCGACGCTTGCGCGAAAGCTATCGAAAATCAGCTGAAATATTCCAAAACGCAGAAAAACGTTCCTTCCACGCTGTGGCTTCCCATGCAGGGTTTAGGCAACGCGATGATCACCGCCGCCACCACGGGCAGCGAATTCAAGCTCGAAACGGAACTTGCGGCATACGTGAAAGCGATTGAAAAAACTGCGGAATAATTTTGCGTAGCCTGCAAAAAATATGAAAAGAAGTGCGTCGCGAACGCGAAGAAACACCGTTTGCGGCGCGCTTTTTCCTGAAAGGAGAAAGAAATGCAAAGCGCGAAAGCAAAGCAAAAAAACGATACGGAAAAAAGCGCGGCGAAAAAGAGCGCGAAAAAAAAGCGCGCGGGCGTGTTTTCGTCGATAAAGAACGGCTCGCCTGCAACGAAAACTTCGGCGGTTTTCATGGGTTTCGGTCAGATCGCCCGCGGTCAGATCGTCAAAGGCATACTGTATCTCGCCGCCGAAACGGCGTTCGTTTTGTTTATGATTTTTTTCGGCGGAAAGTACGTAGCGAAATTATTTTCGGGCAAACTCGGCACGCTCGTTTCGGGCGAAGTGTGGAACGAAAACACGCAGGTTTACGAAAAAGTCGCGGGCGACAACAGCTTTTTGATTCTTCTCTACGGCGTGGTTTCCTTGGTGGTTTGTATTCTCTTCGTCTTAATCTGGGCGGCGAACGTAAAGGGCAGCTACGAAAACGATCTTCGCCTTCGCCGCGGCGAGAAAATTCTCTCGTTCAAAGAAGACGTAAACGAGCTGATCAATAAAAGATTTTATATTCCGCTTTTAATCCCGCCTTTCGTCGGCTTGCTCGTGTTCACGGTGCTGCCGCTCATTTTCATGATTTTAATCGCGTTCACAAACTACGATTATAATCACATGCCGCCCGGCAGATTGTTCGGCTGGGTGGGATTGCAAGGCTTTAAAACGCTTCTGTCGTTCGGCGGCGGGGGCGAATTTCCCAAAGCGTTCGCGCAGGTATTGTTATGGACGTTCGTCTGGGCGTTTTTCGCCACCTTCACGAATTTCTTTCTCGGAATGTTTCTCGCCATGCTCATCAATAAAAAGGGGATCAGGGGCAAAGCGATCTACCGCGCCGCGTTCGTCACGGCAATCGCCGTGCCGCAATTCGTCACGCTGCTTTTAATGCAGAAAATTCTCGATCGGAACGGTATTTTAAACGTGATTTTTTCATCCAACGTCATGTGGCTCACCGATACCCGCTTCCACGCCCTGATTCCCAAAATTTCTATC
>CALARO010000230.1 GCA_937888935.1 uncultured Clostridia bacterium | reverse complement strand
TTTTTTACCTGCTTGTCTGACGGTTTATTTTTGGGGGGAAGAAGTTGCGCCCCTAATTCGCTTCACTTCGTTCAGCACCTTCCCCCCAGGGGGAAGGCTTGAAACAAGGCTTTCGTTATTTTCTTTCGATTAAGTGCCAGGCGAAGCCGCAGATTTCTTCGTTTAAATACGCGAAATAAATATGCCCCGTTTCGTCGCGTTTGAAAGACGTTTCGTCGAACGTGAAACCCGCCGCTTTAATTCTCGCCATCGCCCGTTCCGCGTTGGTTGTGCCGATCGCCACATGCCCGCATCTGCCCTTGCCGCCGCGTTTCATCAGTTCCGCTTTCTCGCCCGCAAACACGCTGATCGGCGTTTCGCGCGTTTCGAAACCGAACGCCTTTTTCAAAAGTTCCGCGCCCGCGATCGCTTCTTTATCTTCCGCGCAGTTAATGCCGATATGCTCGATAGAATACCCGAGCATTTTTTTCGTGGCTTTTGCGCAGAGAGCTTCGATGCCCGCGTAGTCGCCGTTTTTCATCATCGCTTCGGGCGTGAGCCAGCTGCCGCCGCAGCATACGATTTTCTTAAACGCGAGATAGGCGTTTAAATTCTCTTCGTTTACCCCGCCCGTGGGCATAAAACTCATGCCGGAATAAGGCGCGGCAAGCGCTTTGATCGCCGCCAATCCGCCCGACTGCTCGGCGGGGAAAAACTTCACGAAATCAAGCCCCGCTTCCATCGCCGCTTCGATCTGCGTTGCGCTCGATACCCCCGGCACGAACGGCACGCCGAGCGAAATGCAATGCGCCGTAACCCTTTCGTTAAACCCCGGGGCAACGCAGAATTGCGCGCCCGCTTCCACGGCTTCGTCCGCCTGATCTTCGCTAAGCACCGTTCCCGCGCCCACGATCAGCTCGGGGCGCGCCTTGCGCATCGCCGCGATCAGTTCCGCCGCCCCCGCCGCGCGGAAAGTGACTTCCGCCGCGTACACGCCGCCGCGATACAACGCGTTGGCGAGAGCTTCGCCGCTGACGCCCGCCGCCGGTTTGATCACGGGAACAAGTCCCGCTTCGTACAATCTGCTTTTTACGCCGTCTGAAATTTTCATGAAAATCGCCTGCCTTTTTTGATTTCGCCTTTATTATATAACAAAAACGCGGGACTTGTCAACCGCAAGCGCCGCGTTTAAGCATTTTCGCAGGATTTTTTTTTGCGCCTTACTCGGTGCGAAGCGCCACCACGGGATCTTTCTTCGCCACCGAAGAAGCGGGAATCAACCCCGAAATCAGCGTGAGCGAAACGCTGACAGCGATCATGATCACCCCCTGCCACAGCGGAAGCGCGGCGAGCGAAGAAATGCCCGTGAAATGCTTCAAAAGCAGGTTGATCGGCAAGGACAAAAGATACGTGACCGCCACGCCGAACGCGCCGGCAAACAAGCCGATTAAAAACGTTTCGGCGTTGAATAAGTGGCGAATGTCTTTCTTCCTTGCGCCGAGCGAACGCAGCACGCCGATTTCTTTCGTGCGTTCCACCACCGAAACGTAGGTGATAATGCCGATCATCACCGAAGATACCACAAGCGAGATCGCCGTGAACGCCACAAGCACGTAGGTGACGGCGTTCAGCATCGTCTGCACCATGCTCATCATCGTGCCTACCGTATCGGTGTAGGTGACTTTCTGCGCCGTTTCGTGCGAATTATTCCACGCGTCCAGATATTCGAGCGTTTTTGCTTTCATATCGAAATCGGCGGGATAAAACGAGATCGTGCGCACTTTATCGCTGCCGCTCAACGCCTGCAACGCTTTATCGACGGACACGTTGAAATACTTGTCTTTCAGAAAGTTTTCGATAATCGACGAAAGCGCGGAATTATCCGACGACGGGAAATAATTGCGCATGATTTCGCCCGATACGTAGTTGTCGTTTAAATGCTGCGCGGGCGAGCGGTAGATGTCCGTTTCGATCGGCGAAAGCCTTTGATCTTCGGGCAACATCTGATTGTACTGCGAAATCAATTCGTTTACCGCGTTTCTTATATTGCTTTTTTCGTTGACCCACTTCACGATGGCGGAATTTTTATTCGCCCGAACGAAGCTTTCCGCAAGCGCTTCCGTTACGTTCAACCCCTTTTGCAGGCAGCCGAAATCAAGGCCTTGCTTTAATTTCAGAATACCTTTCACTTTAAGCTTCACGCCTTCGCCTTCCGCCACGTTTAAATTCGCATTTTCGCCCGTGCGCTCGCCGACGTACGAGAACGGGTACGTTTCCGCGGGATCGTTTTCTTTATACACCTCGTTATTATAATACAGCGAATACTCCTTATCGAGCAGCGTCTGATAAGGGATAAGTTTGGATTCTTCGGGGGCTTTGTCCGCTACGCCCGAGCCGTCCGTTCCCAGATCGAAATACGATAAAAACTTCGTTTCTTCGATAAAGCCGAGCTGCGCCATCAAAAGGTCGATCGCCGTATTATCGCTGCCGATCACGATCACGCACTCGCTTTCGCTCTTCGGAAATTCGCCCGCCACCAGATCGTACTGCGAAAGCACGTATTCGCCGCGGAAAAATCGCTTGTGCCGGGCATCTTCGATACCACCGCCCCCAGCATGCTCACCATGCCCGCGAGATCTTTGTACTGCTCGGCGTTTTTCGTAAGCTCGTCGGTGTAGAATTGTTTCAGCGAAGAAAGCGAGCGGTATTCCGTGTGCAGTTCCGCTTCCGTTGCGCCCACGCGCACGTCGGTGAATAAATTATCGGAAAACGTTTCGCCGTAGGAATAACTCACCGCGTTGCAATAGCTTTCGTCCATCGCCGCCACGTAGGATAAGTATTCGGAAGAAATATCGTTTTTCACCGTCATGCCGCCCGCGATTTTCGTAACGAACGAATCTACGTACACCTGATCGCCGATCTGCGACAAATCGGGCAGGTCTTCCGCGCGCGTGTTCATGCCCGTCATAATCGCCGAGAAATCCACCGAAGATTCGGTAATCTGCACGGGGTAGCGCGAAAGCATGTTCTCTTCCGTTTTGCGGATATACGCGTTAAACCCAGAAGAAAGCGCAAGCACAAGGCAAACGCTGATAATGCCGATGCTGCCCGCGATCGACGTGAGCGCGGTGCGCCCTTTTTTCGATTTCAGGTTGCGTGCGGAAAGGGCGAGCGAAGC
>CALARO010000229.1 GCA_937888935.1 uncultured Clostridia bacterium | reverse complement strand
TGATCGCGTCGCTCGCGGCATTCGCGCTTTCGGCGGCGTTCACAAGATTATTGCTGCCCGTTTTAAGAAAGCTGAAAGCGGGGCAGAATATTTTATGCTACGTGAAAGAACACGCAAAAAAAGCGGGTACGCCCACCGTGGGCGGACTGGCTTTTATTTCCGCTGCGTTCATCTGCGACTGTCTGTTCGTAAAAAAGCCCGACGGTAAGTTTATCGTTGCGCTCAGTCTCGGTCTTGCATATGCCGCCGTGGGGTTTCTGGATGATCTTCTGAAAATCCGCCGCAAAGATAATTTAGGTCTGAAGCCGTATCAGAAGATTATTTTTCAGGGCGCGGCGGCAATTCTCGCCGGCGTTTTCTGTTACCGCGCGGGGCTTACGTTCTGCCGTATTCCTTTCACGAAAATTTCCGTAAATTTCCGCGCGTGGATAATTCCTTTTGCGGCGTTCGTTTTCGTCGCGCTCGTAAACGCCGTAAATCTGACGGACGGGCTTGACGGACTTGCGGGCGGCGCAAGCGCGGCGTATTTTCTTTCGTTCGGCGCGATGATCGCCCTGCAAAACGCGAACTCGGCGGAAAACGGCGCGGAAAATCCGCTTGCGCTTCTCTGTTTTGTTCTCGCGGCGGCGATCTGCGGTTTTTTGCTTTTCAACGCTTTTCCCGCTTCGGTTTTTATGGGCGATACCGGCTCGCTTTCTCTCGGCGGTTTCGCGGCGTGCGCGGCGGTGTTTTCGGGCAACGCTCTGTACGCGCCGATCGCGGGAATAATGTTCGTAGTTTCCGTCATAACCGTCATAATGCAGGTCATATATTATAAGGCGACGAAGGGCGGGCGAATCTTTTTGATGTCGCCTTATCATCACCATTTACAAAAAAAGGGATATTCCGAGTGTAAAATTTCTTACGCTTACGCCGCAATCACGGCTGCTGCGGGACTGCTCTGTATCCTTTTTGCCGTGTGATTTCGTAGCAAATTCAAAAACGCAGAGGTGAAAAATGTATCCCGCAAATCAAAGTTTTCTTGTTCTCGGACTTTCCCGTTCGGGCGTGGCGGCGGCCGAATTTCTGCTTTCGCAAGGCGCGGAAACGTTCGTGTTCGACGACGTGCGCGGCGGCACGGTGGAAAAATCAATAAAATCGCTTGCCGGAAAAGGCGCGAAAATCGCAAACGAAAGCGAATTTCAAACGCTTATCGAACGCCGCCACGCGCTTGTTTTAAGTCCGGGAATCCCCGTGGATCATCGCCTTGCCGTGGCTTTCAAGCGCGCGGGCAAAGCGGTGATCGGCGAAACCGAGCTTGCCGCGCGGTATCTTAAATGCTGCGTGCTTGCCGTTACGGGAACGAACGGAAAAACCACCACGGTGAGTATGCTTGCCGAAATGCTTTCGGCGGGCGGCTTCAAAGCGAAAGCCTGCGGCAATATCGGCGTGCCGATGCTTTCCTGCCGCGATCTTGAAGAAAAAGACGTAGCGGTGGCGGAAATATCGTCGTTTCAGCTTGAAACGCTTTCTTCGATCAGGCCGCATATCGCGGCGGTTTTAAATATCACGGAAGATCATTTAAACCGCCATTATAATATGGAAAACTACGTATATCTCAAAAGCCGCCTGCTGAAAAATCAGCAGGAAACGGAATACGCCGTTCTCAATTACGACGATCCGCTCGTCCGTCCGTTCGCCGAAAAAACGCGCGCGAAAATCGTGTGGTTTTCCTGCCGCGAAAGGGTAAGCGGCGCGTACATAGAAAACGACGGACTGTATTTTGCGGGCGAAGAAATCGTAAAGATCGACGAGCTTTCTCTTCGCGAGCCGCACAATATCGCCAACGCGCTTGCGGCTATCGCCTGCGCGAAACTGATGAAAACGGACAGCGCGGCGATTAAAACAACGCTGAAAAACTTCAAAGGCGCGCCGCACAGAATCGAAACGGCGGGGGTAGTGGACGGCGTAACGTATATCGACGATTCGAAAGGCACAAACGTAGATTCCGCGTTGCACGCCGCGCGGTGTATGAAAAACGAAACCGTGATGCTTCTCGGCGGCAAAGATAAAGGCTACGATTACGCGCCGCTGTTTTCCGCGCTCGCGCAAACGAAAGTGGCGCGCTGCGTATTGTACGGCGAAAACGCGTATAAAATTCTCGAAGGTGCGGCGAAAGCGGGGTATAAAAATATCACGCTCACGGAAAAATTCGATTACGCCTTAAAAATCGCAAGACTTCTCGCTTCGCCCGGTCAGGCGGTGCTTTTAAGTCCCGCAAGCGCAAGTTTCGATGAATTCCAGAGTTATGAAGAGAGAGGTGAAAGGTTTGTATCCGTTGTCCGCGCATGGCAGGAAGAAGAACGCGCCCGTTCGGCGGAATCCGCCGCGGCCGAACGCAGACGATGTTCGTGACGAAATCAAAGCCGAAGGCGAAGAAACGGAATAGCGGCGGGGAATATCCGTATAAAAAAGTTTCGGGCGATCTGCCGCTTTTAATCGCGGTGCTGCTTCTTTCCGCGTTCGGCGTGATCTGCGTGTATTCCGCGAGTTACTACGCGGCGGAAAAGCAGTACGGCGATAAGTTTTTCTTTGCGAAAAAGCAGTTGATCGGCTTTATCGCGGGCGCGCTCGCGCTTGTTTTCGCTTCGCTTTTCGATTATCGCAAGCTGAAAAGCAAGCCTTTCCGCTACATATTTTACGGCGTTTCCGCGCTGCTTCTCGCGCTTGTGTTCGTGCCGGGGGTTGGCAGAAGCAACTACGGCGCAACGCGCTGGATCGGCGCGGGCGGCTTCACGCTGCAACCATCGGAAATCGCAAAATTTTCTCTCGTGGTGTTTATCGCGGGGTACGCTTCGGACGACATGGGCAGAATCGCCACGTTCCGCGGTATGCTTCCCGTGCTTGCCGCGGGGGGCGGCTTTTGCGCGCTGATTATTTTCGAGCCGAATATGTCCGTCACCGTGGTGGTTGCCGCCGTCACGTTCGGCATGCTGTTTTTAAGCGGCGCAAAACTGAAATATTTTTTAATGCTCGCGCTGCCCACGCTGCTCGCCGTGCCGCTTTTAATTCTCGCCGAGCCATATCGCTTATTAAG
>CALARO010000228.1 GCA_937888935.1 uncultured Clostridia bacterium | reverse complement strand
TGAACGCGCCCGTTTTTTTCAAACCCGTGGGGATCGTTTCTTCGCCGTCTTTCATCGTCACGGGCGTTTTATCGGACTTGACGTTGGACGTAACCGCGCCCGCGCCGAGATGAGATTTATAGCCCAAAATCGAATCGCCCGCGTAGTTGAAATGCGGCACTTGCGCGCCGTCGAACAGCACCGCGTTTTTGATTTCCACGGAATTGCCCACCACGCAGCCTTTGCCCACAAGCGCGCTGCCGCGGATAAAAGCGCAATGTCTGACTTCGGTGTTTTCGCCGATAATGCACGGTGCGCCGAGATATGCCGTGGGCGCGATTTTCGCCGTTCTATGCACCCATACCCCCGCCGAACGCTCTTCGTACTCGCTTTTATCGAGCGTTTTTCCGAGCCGTTCGATTTCCGCTTTCAACCCCGCGAGCGACTGCCACGGGTACTCGAAGTTTTTTAAATATTCCCCCGCCAGACTCTTTTCAAAATCGAATAATTCGTTCGTTTTCAGCATTTTCTTGTTCTCCTTTTTTCGTTCTCGTTTTATAGTATATGCTTTTTTTCGTTTTTTGTCAATCGAAACCGATTGATTGCGGCTATTTATAGCCTTTTTCTATCAAACGAAACGGCTTACCGATACGGCAAGCCGCTTCAAATTTTGCGTATGATTTATTTCGCTTCTAAGATATGCCACGTCCAGGCGTCGTAATCGCCGCCGCGGGGAAGAAGCACGCCGCGGGAAGAAAGCGCCGCGCCGCTTGCATAAACGCCGAGTTCTTCGATAAAGTACGTTTTCTCTGGCGCAAGTCCTTTGAGATACACGGGCGCGGGAAGCTCGTTGGGCGAAGCCTTGATCCGCTCGATCGCCACGTAGGCGCGCGATTTATCTTTCGCTACGAGCATTTCGCAGAAATAGTTGCTTGTGAACGGACTCGAAAGCCGGTACATATCGCCTTCCAACACGAGATCTTCGATTTTTTTATAGTTTTCCACCTGTTCTTTGGCAAGGCGTTTTTCTTCTTCGCTCATTTTCGAAAGATCAAGCTCGTAACCCGTTGCGCCGAGCGAAGCCATCACCCCGCGCGTATGAAACGGCGTGGTTCTGCCCGTCTGATGGTTGGGGCAGAAAGATACGTGGCAGCTCATTGCCGAAAGCGGGAAGCACATGGAAGTACCCCATTGAATTTTCGCGCGTTCGTAGGCGTCGGTGTCGTCGCTCGTCCAGATCTGCGGGCAGTAGTACAGCATGCCTGCGTCGAATCTGCCGCCGCCGCCCGCGCAGCCTTCGATCATCACGTTCGGGAAGTTTTTCGTGAGCCGTTCGGCAAGATCGTATACGCCCAGGATATAACGGTGCGAATACTCGCCCTGACGATCGGCGGGCAAACCTTGCGAGAAGTACTCGGAAAAGTTTCTGTTCATATCCCACTTGATATACGAAATTTCGTGCTTTTTCAAAATTGCGGACATCAGGCTATACACGTAGTCCACCACTTCTTTTTTCGAAAAATCGAGAATGAGCTGATTGCGCGAGCGCGAAGGAATTTCTCCCGGCTTGATCGCCGCGTATTCGGGGTGCGCGCGGAACAGATCGCTGTTTTCGTTCACCATTTCCGGCTCGAACCAAAGACCGAAGCGCAAGCCTTTCTCTTTGCAATGCGCAATAAGCGTATCTAAGCCGCCTTCTAATTTCCGCTCGTTTACAATCCAGTCGCCAAGTCCCTTATCGTCGTTATCGCGCGCGCCGAACCAGCCGTCGTCAAGCACGAACATGTCAAGGCCGAGCTTCGCGGCTTCGTCGATGATCGGGAAAAGATTTTCGTTGTTGAAATTAAATACCGTGGCTTCCCAGTTATTGATCACCATCGGGCGGCGGGCATAGGCGTACTTCGGATTTACCACGTAGGCGCGGATAAAATCGGCGTGCGCGCGGCTAATGCCGCCCAGACCTTCGCCGCTGTACGAAAGCGCGGCTTGCGGCGTTTCGAACGTTTCGCCCGCTTTCAGCTTCCACGAGAAATTGAAATCGGATACGCCGCCCTGAATACGAAGCGGCACATAATCCGTCTGTTCGGCGGTGATCGAAAACGAGCCGCTGTACACAAGCTGCACGCCGTAACATTCGCCGTGATCTTCGCCGCAATCGTCCTTTAAAACGCCCATAAACGGGTTGGTGATATGCGAAGACGCGCCGCGAAGCGTGGAAAGCTTCGTGATGCCGTGCGCGATCGGCGCGATTTCGGGAATACGTTCCTGCGCCCAGCTGCCGCCGAGCCGAAGCGCGGAATAGCCGCCGTGTTCAAGATGCGGCAATTCAAGGCAGAAAGAATACGCGCGCCCGATGTCGATAAGCTCTTCGCCCGCGTTTTTAATCGCAAGGCTGCGCACAAGCACGTCGCAATCTTCGTACACCGTGTAAAAAAGCGTGATTTCCACGGCGGCGGACTCGTCTTTCAGCGTGATTTCCAAGGTTTGCACGCCGCTTTTATCGCCCGTTTTCGCGTTTTCGCCGCGCGCGTGCGGCATGCCCTTGATTTCGTGCGCGCCGTTTACGATTTTATGCGAAACGTATTTCAAGCGGGACATCGAAGCGCCGTCTTTCCGCGTGTACAGCACCGTGGGTTCGCGGTAATCGCCGTGACCGAAAAAACCACATTCCGAGGGCAGAAAGTTGTACTGCATATCGCGGTTGGTTGCGTTTTCTTCGGGAACGCCCGCCGCGCCGATCGTCTGCGTGAGATACGCAAGATCGCTTTCGGCGATTTTCGCGCCGAAATGCAGGTTCTGAAGCAACCCGATTCTATTCACGTACATGGCGTAGGAATAATTTTTTCCGCCGAGCAGAAAGGCTTTGTGCGCCGCGTTGTAGATAATCATAATTTCGTTTTTCTCCGTTTCGGATTGAATTTCCCGCGGCGTTTCGCCGCAGCATTGATATTGTAACAAATCCGTTATAATTTGTCAACGGTTTTGAACGAAATTATCAGTAATTTTCGGCTTTTTCTATTGTACCGAACGACTTTTTTACACTTTTTTTCAATCGTTCGTCATAAGATGTCTGCCGCCGTCCATCAGAAACATCGAGCCGGTGACGAACGCGCTTCTTTCCGAAGCTAAATACAGCACCATATCCACAATTTCCTGCGGATCGGCGGCTCTGCCGAGCGGCGTTTTCATCCCCGCCATGCCGGGGCGCGTAAGCACAGGTCCGGGCGCAACGCAATTCACCCGCACGCCGTAGCGCGCGCCTTCCTGCGCGAGCGATTTATTCAGGCCGTTCATAATCGCGCTTTTCGAAATGGAATAGTCCGTGCCACTGGTATCGCCTTCGATGCCCGTGATCGAGCCGAAATTCACGATACTGCCGCTTTTCTGCGCGCGCATCTGCCGCATCGCTTCGTGGCAGAAATAAATCACGCCCATTAAATTCACTTCCATGCCCCATTGAATTTCTTCCATAGGGCGATCGCAGAATTCCGCCCAATCATTGAAGATACGGCTGGAACAGCCGCCCGCACAATTCACCATGATATCGAGCGAGCCGAACGTTTCTATCGCCTTTTTCACCACGGCTTCCACTTCGCAAAAATGCCGCACGTCGCACACGAGCGGCAACGCTTTCCCCGCGCCGCCCGCAAAGCTTTTCGCCGCTTCCTGCAGCGCGTTTTCGTTGCAGTCGATCAGAACGACGTTCGCGCCGCGCTCGTAGAAGCATTTCGCGCTTAAAAGCCCCATGCCCGAAGCCGCGCCCGTAACCATTGCCGTTTTGCCCGCAAATTCGTTTTTCGCCATTTCAACAACCATTTTTTCCACCTCTTTGTATTTATATTTCCTT
>CALARO010000227.1 GCA_937888935.1 uncultured Clostridia bacterium | reverse complement strand
GAAGAAGCCGCGTCAAACCCGCTCACGATCAGCGTATCTGCGCCCGCCGCGTTCGCCGCCGCAATCGCGCC
This sequence comes from uncultured Clostridia bacterium, assembly GCA_937888935.1. Lineage (GTDB taxonomy): Bacteria > Bacillota > Clostridia > Christensenellales > Borkfalkiaceae > Scatosoma. Next base: position 1,576 of record CALARO010000227.1, on the reverse strand, counting down.
CGCCGCGCCGCCTACGGCTTGATATTCGCTTTCGTCCGTCAGGTGGCAATGCACGTCGATACAGCGCGCTTTTTTCGCTAATTCCGCAGCCATAACGCCCCCGTATCTTACCCGAGCCGCGTGCCGCTGTTCACGTCGTTTTCGGGGCAGATCAGCGAGAAATTGCCGTCGCCGTCTTCCGCCGCCAGAATCATACCTTCCGAAAGCACGCCGCAAAGTTTCACGGGCTTTAAATTCGTAACGAACACCACTTTTTTGCCGATCAGCTCTTCCGGCTTGAAATGCTTTGCAATGCCAGATACCACCGAGCGCGTTTCGTCGCCGAATTTCACCGTTTCGTGCAGCAGTTTCGAAGATTTTTCCCCTTTCTCGCACGCCACGATTTCGCCCACCTGCAAGCGCACTTTTTCAAAATCTTCCAAAGCGATTTCCGCTACCGTTTCTTTTTCTTCGCCCGCTTTTTCAGCCGCGTTTTTGCCCGAAGCCGCGCCGCCCGCCGCATTTGCCGCATTTGCCGCATTTGCCGCGTTCGCCGCCGCCATCTGCGCTTCGCGGATTTTTTCTATTTCGGGCAAAATCTGCTTCATATCGGCGCGCGCGAAAAGCGGCGCGCACTCGGATACGCTCACAGACTTCTGCAACGCGAATTTGCCGCACTCTTCAAACGTGCGCTCGCTCGCCCCGAACGCCGTGAAAATCTTCGCGCTCGTTCCGGGTAAGAACGGCGCAAGCAGCGATGCCCCGATCACGATCGCCTGCGAAAGATTGTAAAGCACGTCGTTCAGCCTGTCCTTATTCGCCGGATCTTTGGCAAGCACCCAGGGCGCGGTTTCGTCGATATACTTGTTCGCGCGGCGGAATACGTTCATAATCGCGGAAAGCGCGTCCGCCACGCGCAGCTCGTCGCCCTTTTTCACCACGATTTCCGCAGCGGCAGTCGCCACGGCTTTAAAATCGCCGTCCGTTCCTTCGTCCGCCGCGCCTTCGCGCAAAACCACCGTGCCGCCGAAATACTTTTGTATCATCGCCACCGTGCGCGAAACAAGGTTTCCAAGCACGTTCGCCAGATCGGAATTGTACTTTTCCACAAACAGATCCCACGAAATCACGCCGTCGTCGTCGAACGGCATCTCGTGCAGCACGTAATATCTCGCGGCGTCCACGCCGAAAAGGCGAATTAAATCGTCCGAATAAATCACGTTGCCTTTCGATTTACTCATCTTGTCGTCGCCCGATAACAGCCACGGGTGACCGAAAATCTGCTTCGGCAGCGGCAAACCGAGAGCCATTAAAAAGATCGGCCAGTAAATGGTGTGAAATCTGAGAATATCTTTGGTGCAAGTCCGCCGGCCATAATTTTTCGAACTGCGCCGAAGGGGTATTCACGTCGTAGCCGATGCCCGTGATATAATTCGCAAGCGCGTCCAGCCACACGTACACCACGTGCTTTTTATCGAAATCCACGGGGATGCCCCACGTAAACGAAGTGCGCGAAACGCAGAGATCCTGCAACCCCTTTTTCAAAAAGTTATTCATCATCTCATTCTTACGTGACTCCGGCTGAATAAATTCAGGA
>CALARO010000226.1 GCA_937888935.1 uncultured Clostridia bacterium | reverse complement strand
CGAAAGAGATTCCGTAGATCGCGCTTCGCCCGTATTTGTGACGAATACGGAATACAAAGCGATCGTAGTGGCGTATATCGGGCATACGGTCAACTTCCCGAAAATGCAAGCGTTCGATCTTCTGGATAAAACCCCGAAGGTAACGCTGAAAGTAACCGACGGCGAAGGAAATACGGTGTATGAAGGCGAAGACGGATACGCGCTGAAAATCGAAAAAGCGGGGGAATACGCCGCCGAATACACGGCGAGAGATTCCGACGGAAACCGCAAAACGCTGCAAACTTCGGTATACGTTGCCGATACAAAAGCGCCGGAAATTAAAGTTTCGGGCATTAAGGCAAATGTGAAAGTCGGCGAAGAAATTTCGTTGCCGGCAGCGGAAATTACGGATGATGCCACGCCCGCGGAAGAGATTACAAGCTATATTTACGTGCTGAAAGGCAACAACCGCAAGCAACTGATCGAAGGCTCGTATAAATTCACGGAAGCGGGCGAGTATAAAATCAGATACGTGGCGTTCGATTCGTATCAGAATTACACCGTGGTGGAATTTACGGTGCATTGCAAATAAAGGAGGCGAAAAAGATGAAAAAAATAGTAGCGATTTTCCTGTGCGCCGTTACGGCGATCGCCTCGGCTTCGTGTTCTTCGGGGAACAACGGCGGCAATAGCGACGGCGAAAAAAAAGAAGTCACCGAAATCGGCGGCGAGCCGCTCGCTTTTGCCGATACGAACGAATATCTCGTGGAAAACGGGAAGTCGGATTATAAAATCGCGGTGGGCGCGGAAGCTTCGAAAACGGAAAAATACGCCGCCGAAGAATTGCAGTATTTTATCGAAAAATCCACGGCGGTAAAACTCGAAATCGTCACCGACGATATTCTTTCGCACGATAACAGCGCGAAATATCTTTCCGTGGGCGAAAACGAACTTCTCAAAGCGCAGAGCGATATTACGATCGATTATAAAGAGCTTGGCGAAAACGGCGTTACGGTGAATACGAAAGGCAACTGCGTGTATATGTCCGGCGCAACCGAAACAGGCACGTTGTTTTCTGTGTACAGATTTTTGCACTATCAGGTGGGCTACAATGCCTATGCCTACGATTGCGTGGAAGTAGATTATTATAATTCCTGCAAACTGAAAGATTTTTCGTATAAATATACGCCGTCTTTGGGACTTCTCACCGCCGAAGACGCCGAACTTTCGGGCGAATCGAAAGTGAAAGAAGCGTTCAGAATGTACGCCTATGCCTCGAAAAACGGCGGCTATGATATGAACGGCAATCTTTTCAACGGGCTTTGGTGTCACACGATGAATTATATCGTCACGCAAACGCTCGATCAGCCGCGCATAGAAAAAGCGGAAGCGGCGGAAAGTCAGGAGAAATTCGCCGCGGTGAAAGAAGAGCTGAAAACGAAATACGGTTACGTGGAAAACGCGGATTACAATGCGGAAGACGAAGCGAATGCGGCAAACTTCAATAAGTATTCCGAATTTTATAAGCAGATGAATCCGGAAGCAAAAGCCAAGGATAAAGATACTTTTAAAAAGTATATGCTTTACACGCAGTTGCTCCCCGGCGAGAATGCGGATAAGGCGGGTTACGAAGCTTTTGTGCGCGGCTTTGAAAAGGGGCGCGAAACGTTGTTTTCGTCGATGAAGAACGAGCAGGACGAAATGCCCGGCGAAGTTTTAAATCTGTACGGCTATATTCTCGATCTCAACGATCAGATCGTGCCGCGCTACGTTAAAAAGACGGAATCGGAAACGGATGAAAACGGAAATCCTTTAAAGGACGAAGACGGAAATGTGATTATGCAGCCCGTTATCGGCGACGACGGAAACTACGTGTACGAAACGGACGAAAACGGCAAGCCGATTCTTGAAACGGACGAAAATAAAAAGCCGTATTCCGACGTAAAAGGTTTTGAAAATTATACGTTCGGCAGACAGGCCGCTTACGATAAAGGCAAGTATCACGTAGGATACGAATGGCAGAGAAACGTTAAAAATATCCGTCTTTGGAATAACACGCAGCTGTGCTATACAAAAGAGGAAGCAGTCGAACTCGCCGTAGAAACGATCACGAATAAATATATCGGCGTGGCGAGCGGGCCGTATCTGATGCTCGGCATAGCCGATGGTAGCGGCGAATGCGATTGCGACAATTGTATTGCGGCGAAAAAAGTTTACGGCGGCGCTTCCGGCGTACAGACGCGCTTTATGAACAAAGTGGCGAAAGGCGTGGAAGAGTATATGCAAGAAAAGAACATCAAGAAAAATATCGTTCTTGTGGAATTTGCTTATTATAACTTCCGCGAACCGCCCGTAAAAATTGAAAACGGCAAGTATGTTGCCGTAAACGAAGAAGCAATACCGAAAAGCGACGGACAGGTGCAGGTAGGCGTTATGTACACGCCGATCGAAGCTTGTTTTACGCACCCCATCACCGATTCGGGGGATACATGCGATAAAAACGCGCGTATCGCCGAAGAAATGAAAGCGTGGGCGTCAATCACCGATAATTTGATGATGTATTCCTACGGCACGAACTTCCAGGCGTACAAGTATCACTTCAACAACTGGTCGCACATCGGCGATTCTATCAGATTCTACGAAAAGTGCGGACTGAAATATTATTTCGAGCAGGCTTGCACGCAGAACGGCGTTTCGCCGATGTCTTCGATGCGGGCGAAGCCGCCTTGCGTGGAACGCTTCTTACGATACGCAGGATCTGATCGACGATTTCATCGAGCATTATTACGGCGACGGCGCGGAAGGCGTAAAGCAGTACTTCTCCGCCGTGATGGAAGTGTACGAAAGAATTTACAAGATTACGGAAAACGAAGATCAGACGATTTATTATACTCTTCAACGCAGCGACTACTGGACGCGCCCGTTGATTCTTGAATTTGAAAGCTATCTCGAAAAAGCCGATTATGCGGTGGATCTCGGAAACTCGGCGTATAAAGACGTATACAAGGAAAGAATTTTCAGGGAATACTTCCTGATGAAAGACGACGAATACGACTTGTATTCCGGTTATCTAAATCAGGACGAATTCGCCGAGTTGGAACAGCTTGTGATGTACGGCAGAAAGAAATATAACGCTAATTATAGCGCGGAGATAACGAACAATGGTTAAAACGAAAAAAATAATCGGAATTATCCTTGCGGCGATCGTTACGCTCGGTTTGTGTCTGTTTTCGGCTTGTTCGGGCGGCGGCAGCGGCTCGAAAGACGCGCCGAAAACGGTGAGTTACAATTTCTTCATCAGCGAAACGGCGTTGTCGCTCGAAGAAGGGGAAAGCGAAAAACTCGAATGTAGCTACGGCGATAAAAAAATCGTGTTTTCAAGCTCAGACGAAGCAATCGCGCGCGTTTCTGAAGACGGAACGGTGACGGCGGTATCGTCGGGCGAAGCGTATATCGCCGCGCGAGCAGAAGGCGTTTCGGGCGCGGAAAAAATCTGCAAAGTGACGGTTGTTAAAAACGTGTACGTCGTAGAACTGGATCGTTCTGGCGAAATCGCGGCGGTATTGAACGGCGGATCGGTTACGCTCGATTTTGCGGCCACGGTGTACGTCAACGGTGAAAAATCCGATCTTGCGGCAACGTTTTCGGTTGCGCCCGAAGGGTGCGCGCTGAAAGCGGAAGGCAACGCGGCGCGCGTAACGTTTTCGGCGGCGGGCGAATATACGCTTACCGCAAGTTATAAAAACGCTTCGGCAAAAATCACCGTGAAAGTTACGGATAGTATAGCGGATTAAGGGGACGGCTATGAAAAAGTTTCTTTTGTTTGTATTATCTCTCGTATGCGGCGCAACGCTTGTTTCCTGCGCCGCCGGCGGCGACGACAACGGCAACGGCAACGCGAAACAAACGGAAAGTATTTCTCTCACCGATAAAGAAGTTACGCTTTACGTGGGCAGATCGTATAAATTCGCGCCCGAGGGGGCGTCGGCTTACGTATATTCCACTTCGAACGCGGCTGTGGCGCGCGTTACCGAGAGCGGCTGGCTTACAGGTCTATCGGACGGCACGGCGTTTATCGGCGTATCTTCGTCTTCGGGCGAAGCTTCCGCCACGTGCCGCGTGAACGTGATCAAAGAAGAGAATTACATACGGCTCAACGCCGAAAACATCACCGCGGCGGCGGGCGGCGACGTTACGCTGAAAGCGGAAGTGATTCGCGGCGGAGAGGTATCGGACGATCGGGTGAAATTTTCTTACGATCTTACGGAATGTTACTCGGCGGAAGAGAGCGGGGCAAACGCGCTCACCGTATCGCTGTACGAAACGGGCAACTACGTTTTCGGCGTTTCCTGCGGCTCGCTGAAAGCGAAATGCACCGTAAAAGCGGTGAATTTATCCGCCGAAACGCTCGCTATGCCCGAAATCACCGTGGCAGAATGTAAAACGGTGCGCTGGAACGCGGTGGAAAACGCGGACGGCTACGCTTACAGCGTGAACGGCGGCGAATGGGTGAATACCGCAGAAACTTCTTTTAACGCCGAGAGCGTTACGAAAGAATTGAAACAGGGCGAAACCGCCGTGTTCGCAGTAAAAGCCGCGGTGGACGGAACAAATTACGATTTTATCGAAAGTCTGCCCGCCGCCAAGGTATTTTCGCACGAATACGAAGCGGTCGGCACGCCCGAATACACCTGCGCGAAAGCCGGAACGGCAGAATTTAAATGCGCCGTTTGCGGCAATACCTACGCGGAAGAAGGGCATCTGGCGGAACATCAATGGAAAGACGGCGCGTGCGAAGTGTGCGATACTTCCCGCACGAAAAAGGTGGCTTACGCATACGATTCCGCCAACGATTGCTACTACGTAACGGGCGCGGACGGCGGATACAATTCCGAAGATTTGTATATCCGCGCGGAGTACGACGACGGCAAGCACGAAAGGCGCGATGTGAAATACATCGGCTACGGCGCGTTCCGCTCGAATAAAACGATTAAAAGAGTGATTCTGCCCGAAAGTATGACGGAATTTGTCGACAAGGACGTTCGTTTCAATACGAATACAATTCTGAAAGACGACAAACAAGTAAGCAGTCCGTTGCGCGGGCAATGTTTCGACGATTGCTCGAATCTCGAATACGTATCAATGAAAGGGATCACGGAACTCAGAGATCTGGCGCAACCTTACTACGCGCATTGGAATTTCAGAGATTGTTACAATCTGAAACAGGTGATCGTAGGCGACGGCTTCTCGAATACGGGCGCAACGTTTATGCGCTGGGATAATACGCCGAAAACCGCCGTAAGTCAGGCGGATATCTACGTTTGCGGCGATAAAGTTGCGGCGCTTTGCAATCCCGTGGACTATCCTATCGGTTTCGCCGCGAAAAACGGCAACAATATGCTGCTCACGGGCGACGTGTTCTATCAAAGCCAAGAAAACGGCTGTTACAAATGGCATTTTTCCGAAGACGGCGAAACGATCGTCACCGACGGCAAGCACGATTTCAACGCGAAAGACAAGTGCAGAAAATGCGGCGCAATCAACGGCTACGGCGTGAAGTACGAATATCTGGAAGATTCGTCCGTCTATTACGTTTCCGATAACCGGAATCTCACCGCGAAAGAAGTGAAAATTCTGGATACGTATACCGACGGTATTCACGGCGCGCACCCCGTAACGTTTGTGAAGAACGGCGCGTTTATGGGCAATACGTCGATTGAAAAAGTCATTCTGCCCGAAAGCGTAACGGCTTTGGAAGGCGACGTATTCAACGGCTGTACTTCTCTCGCGTACGTATCTATGCCCGGGGTTACCGAGTTACGCACTCAGAGTCTTGAAAAAAGTATTTACGCAAAAGCCGTTTCTACGGGGAATAACTTTCTCAACTGTCTGAAGCTGAAAACGGTGATCGTGAATAAAGATTTCAGCTTGTACGACGCTCAGGATAACGCCTGGCAGCAGTTTTACGATTGGCGGCACGAAAGCGGTAACCGTCTCACGCCCGAGCCGTGCGTAAATCTGTATTGTCTCGGCACGGCAGCGGAAAGCAAGTTGAACGCCACGCCGAACTCTAAAAATATTCTCTTAACCGGCGTTGTGTATTACAAAGGCGATCTGAGCAAGTGCAATCAATGGCAGCAGGACGACGACGGCTTTATCGAAACGTCCGATCACGCGTACGACGCAAACGGCGTTTGCAAAAATTGTAAGCAAATCAATACGCACGGCGTGTTCTACGGCTACACGGAAAAGAAAGTAAATAACGTTGATACCAGCTACTACTTTGTGTGGAGTTATACGGGCAACGCCGAAACGCTGACGATTCCCGCGAAGTATAACGACGGCACGCACGGCGAACACCCTGTGAAGTACGTGAAAGCTCGGGCGTTTGAAGAAAATACAACGCTGAAAAAAGTATTCCTGCCCGAAAGCGTAGATAGCTTAGAAGGCTGGGCGTTTGCGAATTGCGCAAATCTCGAATACGTTTCGATGCCGGGCGTGAAAAATCTCGATTACGCAAGTCCGTATGTAAGCGGCGGCGGCAGAGATCACAATTTCAGGAACTGCGCCAAGCTGAAAATCGTAGTCGTCGGCGACGGATTTACCACGAATTGCGGGCAATTCACCGCGGAAGTCAAAAAAGACGATCAAGGCAACGCCATCACGGTAACGCCCGTAGTAAATCTGTACGTAAAAGGCACAAGCGGCGGCGCGTTATCGAAAGATACGCACAATCTGTTTACCGGCAACACGTATTATTACAGCGAAACGGAAAAAGAAAATTGCTGGCGTTTCGTGGAAGAAAACGGTGAAAAAATCGCAAAACTTTGGGGCGCAACGAAATAACGCCCCGAAGCAAAGCGAAATAAAAAAGAAAAAATTTATAAGGAGATAAATGCTATGAGAAAAAAAAGGTTTGTATGCCTGTTTGCGGCTGCTTTATGCGCCGTATCCGCGGCGGCATTTGCGGCATGCGCAGATGATTCCGGCGGCTCGGGCGGCAACACGAACGGCGGCTCAAACGGCAATCCCGGCGGCGAACAAACGGTTACAAAAGAGTACACCGTTTCGTTCGATTCGGCGGGCGGCACGGCGGTGCAGAGCGTTACCGTGAAAGAAGGTAGCACGCTGAAAGCGCCCGAAACGCCCGTGAAAGCCACGCTTTCCGCCCGCTACGAATTTACGGGCTGGTACTACGAAGGGCGGCAATGGTCGTTTGAAACCGACGTGGTAAGTGAAAATATCACGCTTACCGCCGAGTGGGAACTTGCGGAAGAATACACGAAAGTGTACCCGCCGAAATCTTAAAAACCAAAAACAGGGAGAAAATATATGAATTTTAAAAAATGCTACAAAACGCCGGAACTCACAATCGTGCTTTCGTCGGTCGATTGTCTCAGTACGTCTACATATGATAATGACGTGCCAGACAAAGACTGGGACGCTCTCGATGTACAGGTAAACAGTTAAGGAGGAAAAAAAATGAAAACGAATCAAAAAACGTCAAAGAAACTTTTGCTTGCAACGTCTGCCTTATCGCTCGGCTTGCTTGCGGGCGGCTTCGCGCTTCTCGGGGGAGAAAAAGCGGCTGCGGAAGCGGCGATTCCCGAAGGCTGTACGTTTGAAATACTCGACGGCACTTCGCTC
>CALARO010000225.1 GCA_937888935.1 uncultured Clostridia bacterium | reverse complement strand
CGCCGCAATCAGGTTAACAAAACGTTTTTTCATTTCCTTTTCCTTCCTTTTTCGCGTTATTCCCTTATGGGAATATAGGAATAACGCGAAAGTCGGGGGCGCGCCCCCGAACTTCCATATTTTTCTATATTATATCACTCTTGATTTCATTTTGCAAGCATATTCGCCTGCCCGCAAAACGCCCGCGCGAATTATTCCGATAATTCCGCGTTGGAAGCGAAGCGGCGCACCGATTCTATCGCCGAAACCACGGCGTCAACCTTATCGTAGGTTTCGCCCGTGCAGATCACCGATTTTTGCGCGTTGTGCAGTTTGTAGTAAAATCTGCCGAATTTGTCTTTGTCGATATAGAAATTGCCGGCGGCGCAGTTTTTGCGCACCGAGTCAATGGCTTTTTCGGCGGTTTTGCGCGAAGCCACTTCTTCGGTGGAAAGCATGATCTGCCCGTTATTTGCGTACAGTTTCGCCGAAAATCCGCCGTTTTCGCCCTGTTCTATGCGCCATTTGCCCATATTCTTCTTTGCGGGCGGCGTCACCTGCGCCGGGACATACGCAATAAATTCTTCGCCTTTCGTCACGCGGGTGAGCAGGGGGGAATCTTTCGCGATGCGCTTCACCGATTCCGCCGCCTTTTCGCACGTGTCTTTGGTTTTGTAAATTTCGCCCACGCACAAAAGACGGTTGCCCGCACTCTTCAATTTAAAGTAGTAGTCGCCGCCCTTATCGCGGTAAATCACAAAGTTGCCCGTTTCCGCGCCGCGCTTTATCGTTTCCACGCCGTTTCTCGCGCCGTCTTCGGTGGAGTAAATTTCGCTCGTGAGCATCACTTCGCCGTTCGAAGCGTACAGCGCGGCAATGTACGCGCTTTCGCCCTTAACAATAATGCGCCACTTGCCGAGCATGCGTTTCGGCTCGGGTTTTGTTTCTTGCTTTACAGAAGCTTTCGCCGCTTGTTTTTTGGTTTTTTTCTCTTTGATTTCAGCAGGTTTTTCTTTCATTTCGATAGGTTTTTCTTCTGTTTCGGGCAGTTTTTCTTCCGAAAACGGCTGTTTTTCTTCGATTTTTTCTTCGTTTTCGGGGGTTTTTGCGGGAATTTCTTCGATAATTTCCGTATTTTCGGGCATATTTTCGCTGTTTTCAAGCGGTTTTTCTTCGATTTTTTCCGTTTTTTCCGCCGCCGCAGGGGCAGTATCCCGCGCTTTATCCTGCGCCTTATCTTGCGCCGTAGCCTGCGTTTTATTCTTTTTCTTCGCGTGCGAAACGATCGCGATAATCACGATCGCAAGCAGCAGAACGAGAACGGCGAGAACGCCGAAACCAACGATTTTTCCCGATACGCCGATTTTATCGCCGAGAGATTGAAACGCGTTTTTTAACTTTTCGATCATAAGAAGCACCGCCTTATATTGTATTTATTTAAATTATATCACATACGAAAATTTTTTGCAAGGCAAAAACGCGTTTTTTTCACAAAAATCGGCGAAAAATCGGCGAAAATCGGTTGTTTTTGATTATTCTTGTTTTTCGGCGGCGCGGGCGGCGGCGATTTTTTCCGCAAGTTCGCGCGGCACTTCTTCGTAATCTAAAAGCTCGGCTACAAACTTGCCGCTGCCGCGCGTGATCGAGCGCAGGTCTGTGGTGTAGTTTAAAAGCTCCGCCTGCGGCGCTTCGGCAAGCACGATGGTTTTATCGCCTTCGGAAGCCGTACCCATAATTCTGCCGCGGCGTTTATTGATATCGCCCATCACGTCGCCGAGATAATCGTTTTTCACGGCGATTTTCAGCTTGGAATACGGCTCTAAAAGCACCGGCTTCGCGTTTTTCAAGCCTTCGCGGAACGCGATCGCCGCCGCCGCTTTAAACGCCGCTTCCGAAGAATCCACTTCGTGATACGAGCCGTCGAAAAGCACCGCTTTCACGCCCGTGACGGGGTAGAGCGCGAGCGGACCTTTACAAAGACATTCGCGCAAACCCTTTTCCACGGCGGGGAAGTACGATTTCGGCACAGCGCCGCCCACCACTTCTTCGGCGAATTCAAATTCGTTTTCGCTCGGCTCGAAGCGGATTTTCACGTGTCCGTACTGCCCGTGTCCGCCCGTCTGCTTTTTGTATTTGCCTTCGGCTTCCGCCGTGCCGCGGATCGTTTCGCGGTAGGGGATTTTCGGCTGCGTGAGCTTTACGTCTGCCCCGTAGCGGGTTTTCACGCGCTTTGCGAGCAGTTCTACGTGCGTTTCGCCCTGTCCGCCGAGGAGCAGCCTACCGAGCAGGATGTGCTGAAAGGAGCCCTGTCCGCCGAGCAGGATTTCGCCCGTTTCCGCGTTCTTTTCCACGGAAAACGTGAGATCTTCTTCTTTCATTTTGTTGAGCGCGCCGAAAATTTTATCTTCTTCGCCCTTCTTTTCCGCGCCGATCGCCATGAAAAACGTGGGGCGGGGGAAGTGAATGGGCGTGAATTTCACTTTCGCGCCCGGCGCGCAGAGCGTATCGCCCGTGCCGGTGACGGAAAGTTTCGTGACGGCGCAGATATCGCCCGCGAGCGCTTCGGAAACGCTTTCCGTTTTCTTGCCGCGCACGAAGAAAATCTGACCGATCCGTTCTTCTTCGTTTTTATTCGGGTTGAACACCGTGTCGCCGCTTCTTAAAACGCCGCGGAAGATTTTTAAGTACGTGGTTTTGCCCGAGAACGGATCGACGGTGGTTCTGAACGCCTGCGCCGCGAAAGGCGCGTTTTCTTCGGGCAGAATGGTGACGACTTTATCCGCCGATAAATCTTCGGCGAGCGTATTTACGCGTTCGTTTGCCTGCGGCATGTACGTTACGATTTCGTTTAACAGATTGATGACGCCGCGATTAAAAAGCGCGCTGCCCGCCATGACGGGAATGGTATTCACCGAGGCGATGCCAAGGCGTATGCCGTGAATGATTTCTTCTTTGGTGAGCGCGCCTTCGTCGAAATATTTATCGAGCAGCGTTTCGTCGTTTTCCGCCGCCGTTTCCATTAAAGATTCGCGCATCGTCTGCATTTGCGCCGCGAGATTTTGGGGAACGGGGATTTCTTCCGTGCCATTCTGGCGGAACAAAAACGCCTTTTCGCGGATCGCGTTTACGCAGCCCTGCATTTTGCCGTTTTCCATAATCGGCAGCTGAATGGGGGCGAGTTTGCCCGGGTATTTTTCGCGAAGCGCGGCTACCGTGCCGGCATAATCGGCGTTTTCTTTATCCATGCCGTTGATGAATATGATCAGCGGCTTTTTCATTTTTAAGCAGTAGTCGATTACGCTTTCCGCGCCGACGGGTACGTTGCCGCCCGCGCCGATTACGAGCAGCGCGCCGCCCGCCGCCTGCAAGCCTTCGCTGCGCTCGCCTTCGAAATCGTAGAAGCCGGGCAGATCGAGAAGATTAATTTTTACGCCCTTCCACGTAAGATTCGCGCAGGACAAAAAAACGGAAGACTTGCGCGCTTTTTCAAGCTCGTCGAAGTCGGTTGTGGTAGTGCCGTCGTCCGTTCTGCCCATGCGATCAATCGCGCCCGCGCAAAAAAGCATGGCTTCGCAGAGAGTGGTTTTGCCTTCTCCGCCGTGACCGATCACCGCAATGTTTCTGATGTTTTCTCCCGAAATGCTCATAGTGTTTCCCCTTAGAAAAAAATTTTTTTGCGGCGGCGGGTTTGCCGCCTTACCTGTATTATACTATATTTTATTCGAAATTTCAAGGAGTTAGGCGAAAATTTTTTTGATTTTCACAAAAAAAGTGAATTTTTAACTGTTTTTTCGGGCGAGCGGGGGATTATTCGGGCGCGGCGGGCTGAAATTCTTTACAGGCGGCGGGGAATGTGATATAATAAGCTTGAAAATACGTTGGATAAAACGCTGAACGGAGAAACGGTATGAAAAGAAATTATAAAAGCACGGCGGAAAAATCGGGCGCGAATTCGGGCGCGAGTGCGGATATGGTTGTGGAAGCGAGATTTGAGCCGCTGGATAAAAAGCTTGCAGAAGAAATCGCGGCGTATATCGACGAGTGTACGTCGGAGAGAGAAGGGCTTTGCGATGAATTGTTTGAAACGCCGAAGCTGGCGATTCCCGCGCCGTTTGCGGTATATGGGGCGGGCAGTCTGGAAGACGAGCTGGACGACGTGGAAGAAAGCTTTGCGGATGCGTTGTTCCGACTGATAGACGAGCGGGGAATGAGCGACGCGGAGTGCTATAAAAAGGCGCATATCGACAGGAAAACGTTTTCGAAAATACGCACGAAAAAGGACTACAAACCCGCGAAAACCACCGCCGCGGCGTTCGCCGTCGCGCTGGAATTGCCGCTTGACGAGGCGAAAGATTTAATCGAAAAGGCAGGATATTCTTTCACGCACAGCAATAAATTCGATATTATTTTAGAATACTTTATAAAACACGGCAAGTATGATATTTTCGAGATTAACGAGGCGTTGTACGAGTTCGGCGAGAAAATATTAGGGGCGTAGATAGCAGATATTTTCGAAATAATTTTTGGACTTTTTTAAATGTCGCTTTTCGGGCGACATTTTTTGTTGCGCCGCGTGGTATAATGGGGATACAAAATTAAATTTGACGGAGGTATTTTTAGTATGAAAACGATTACGGTGAAAGGCGTAGGGGCGGTTTCGGTGAAGCCCGATCTGATTGTACTCGGCCTGAAAATTAGGGCGAAAGATTACGAATACGATTCGACGATGAAAGTGGCTGCGGAGCGAATCAATTATTTGAATAATTCGCTGGAAGCGGCGGGTTTTGAGAAGAAGGCGGCGAAAACCACGGATTTCAGGGTGGATACGAGTTACAGAAGCGTGAAAGACGAAAAGGGCGACTACAAAAGCGTGTTCGAAGGGTATGATTGCGTGCATAGATTGAAAATCGAGTTCGATTTCGATACGAAGCGGCTGGCAAGGGTGCTTTCGGAAATTTCGAAGTGTATCGCAAAACCCGAAATTTCGATTGATTTCACGGTGAAAGATCCGACGGCGGTGAGCGCGGAATTATTGAAGGCGGCGGTGAAAAACGCAAGGGAAAAAGCGGAAATTTTGTGCGGGGCTTCGGGGGCGAAACTCGGCGAGCTGGTTACGATTGATTATAACTGGGGCGAGTTGCATTTGTATTCGGAAACCGATTACAACGTGGATGGCAAATGCCTGATGATGGGCGCGGCGGGCATTGACGATATGGAAATCGAGCCGGAAGAGATTAAAGCGCGGGATACGGCAACGTTTGTGTGGGAGATTGCGTGAAAAAGTATGGCGTTCGATTGTGGAACTGCTCCTTGATTGAAAATTTCGTTTTTAAATTTTAATTCGTATAAATTATTGCCCCTTGATTTTCTGAAATTTTTCCAAAATATTCAGACAACCAAAAATGGGCTACGCCCCTTGGCTTTCAGAAATTTTTTGTTAAAAATATTCAGAAAACCAAAAATGGGCTACGCCCCTTGATCGAAAATTTCTGGTGGAAATTTCAACCAAAAATGGGCTACGCCCCTCATCCGTCGCCGTTCGGCGACATCAAGCCGCCGAGATTGCCTTTGGGCGGCAACTCGGCGAGAAAA
>CALARO010000224.1 GCA_937888935.1 uncultured Clostridia bacterium | reverse complement strand
GTTCGACGTGGGCGGCACGGATCGGAAAATTCATTCGAGAAACCCTCTTGCGCCGCCCGAATATATCGGCGAAGAAGGCGTGGTGAAAAATTCGATGATTGCGCTCGGGTGCGAAATCGACGGCTGCGTGGAACATTCCGTTCTGGGCAGCAACGTGATTGTGGAAAAGGGCGCGGAAGTTAAAGACGCCGTGATTTTAGCCAACAGCGTGATTAAAGCGGGGGCGAAAGTTTCGTATTCGATCATCGACGAAAACGTGACGGTAGGAAAAAACGCCGTGGTGGGCGTGGAGCGGAACGCCAAAGCCGAAATCGTGGTTCTCGGCAGAGATCTCACGGTGGGCGAAGGCGTGAAAGTGCTTTCCGGTCAGAAACACGAAAAAGACATTCTGGAATAATTCAAGGGGGAAAATAACATGGCAGCGACGGCAGTAGGCGTCATTTTCACAAATTTGCACGGGGAAAAAGTTCCCGAATTGGTGCGGAAGCGGACGATCGCTTCCATTCCGTTCGGCGGGCGGTATCGGCTCATTGATTTTCAGCTTTCGAATATGGTGAATTCGGGCATTACAACGGTGGGACTGATGACGACGAACAATTATCGCTCGCTGATTGATCATATCGGCAGCGGTAAAGATTGGGATCTCGCAAGAAAAGACGGCGGTATTATTCTTCTTCCGCCTTTTTCCGACGTGGCGGATAAACCTTACACAACGCGGCTCGAAGCGCTTTGCGGCGTAAAAAGCTTTTTGAGAAAACGCCGCGAAAGTTACGTGGTGCTTTCAGATTCGGACGGCGTAGCGAGAATGAACATCGCCGACGTGATTGCGTATCACGAAAGCAAAAACGCCGATATTACGATGGTGACTCGCAGCGTTACCGCGGAAAATCGCGTGAACGGCATGCTTTTAAAGGCGAACGCCGACGGTCGGGTGACGGAAGTGAGAATCAATCCCGTGATTTCCGAGCCGGAATGTGCGGATACATACGTAAACGTAGCGGTTTTCAACCGCGAATTTTTAATCAATCTGATCGACGACGCGACGTCGCGCGGGTTGACAAGCTTCGAAAACGACGTGATTGCGCGGCAAATTCATGCTCTGAAAATTTATCGCTACGATTTCAAAGGCTTTTATGCCGAAATTGATTCGCTGACGAATTATTATAAGTACAACATGATGCTGCTCGATAAAGAAGTGCGCAACCAATTATTCGGCGCGCGCGATGTGTATACGAAAGTGCGCGACAGCGCGCCTTCGAAATACGGCTTGAATGCGATCGTGAGAAATTCTCTGATTTCCGACGGTTGCGTGATCGAAGGTATCGTGGAAAATTCCATTCTCTTCCGCGGCGTGAAAGTAGAAAAGGGGGCGGTGGTGCGCAACTCGATTGTGATGCAGGACAGCACGATTCACGCCAACGCCGTAGTGAATTGCGTGATTACCGATAAAAACGTAGAGATCACCGAGCGCCGCGTGCTGAGCGGTTGCGAAAGCCTGCCGTACTACGTGCAGAAAGGAAGTAAATTATAAGGCGCAGATAATATGCGTGACATAATAGATTTATTACGTCAGACATAGCGAAGATAAACACAACAAAGTGAGGAAAATGAAAAAATGACGGAAACAAAGAAAGGAACGCGTAAAGCTACGCTTGTGCGCACTACAAAAGCGGTTGCGAAGCCGAAAACAGTTGAAACCGCGCCAAAAGCCAAAGCAAACAATGCAAACAAAGCGACAATCAAAGCAAAGGAAGAAGAAATGCCGAAAGTAAAAATTATCGCCGAAGCGGACGAAAAAATTATCGAAAACGAAGCCGTGAAGAAAGAAGCGGTGCAGATCATGCCGAAGCGAAAGATTTTGTTTGCCGCTTCGGAATGTACGCCCTTTATCGCTACGGGCGGACTTGCGGAAGTGATCGGATCGCTTTCGAAATCGCTCGCGCAGGACGAAAGTTACGACGTGCGCGTGGTGCTTCCTTTGTATTCGGATATCCGCGGCGATTATCGTCAGCGTTTTAAATATCTCGGCAATCTTTACGTACCGCTCGGCTGGCGCAATCAGTACTGCGGCATTTTCAGCTATGAAGAAAACGGCGTTATGTTTTATTTTCTCGATAACGAGTATTATTTCCGCCGCGGCGGGTGCTACGGCTATTACGACGACGGCGAACGCTTTGCGTTCTTTTCCCGCGCGGTGATGGAAATTCTCGGCTATCTTCGTTTTTATCCCGACGTATTGCATTGCCACGACTGGCAGGCTGCGCTGGCGGCAATATATTTAAAAACGATTTATTGTCACCGGCAGGAATACAGCCTGATCCGCGCGGTGTTCACGATACATAATATAGAATATCAGGGGAAATATTCGCTTGATATTTTAGAAGATTTGTTCGGTATTTCCAACGATTATCGGTATCTTTTCGAATTCGAAGGCTGCGCGAATCTGATGAAGGCGGCAATCGAATGTTCGGAAACGTTCACCACGGTTTCGCCGACGTATGCCGAAGAAATCAAACGCGCGGAATACGCGCACGGATTACAGGGCGAAATTCAGAGAAACGCTTTCAAATTGCGCGGCATTTTAAACGGAATCGACGTGAAATCTTACGATCCCGCCACCGATCCCGCATTATTCTCGCCGTATAGTGCGGAAAATCCCGCGGGAAAAGCGATCTGCAAAGCGGAACTTCAGAAAATGCTCGGCTTGCCCGTTCGCGCGGACGTGCCGATGGTGGCGATGATTTCGCGGCTCGTTTCGCATAAGGGACTTGATCTTGTGCGCGCGAAAGTGGAAGAGCTTTTATCGGACGACGTACAGTTTGTGCTGCTCGGCACGGGCGATACGGAATACGAAGCGTATTTCAAAGATCTTGCAAACAGATATAAGGGGAAAGCGGTATCAATCATCGCGTTTAACGGCGATCTTTCGCGTAAGATTTATTCGGGCGCGGATATTTTC
>CALARO010000223.1 GCA_937888935.1 uncultured Clostridia bacterium | reverse complement strand
CACTTCTTCCAGCTTGTCTTCGGAAAAATCGCCCTTAAACGAATACACGATCGTGTAATCGTTCGCGGAAGTGCTGCGCTGCACCCGCACGTAGCTCTCGTCTACGCTCTTATCCGAAAGCACCTTGCCGCAAACGTTTTCCACGGCTTCCGCGCGCGCGTCGGAATAATACGAATTTACGTGAATTTTCAACGTCTTTTCCGCGTCGTATTCGGGCGCAACGTTCAGCCCGAAAATCGCCGCAATCACAATGCCCGCAATTAAAATCGCCAGAGCGATCGGCAGAAAAATCTTGCCTTTTCCCGCCACTTTATTCGTAAACTTATTCATCGTCGTCATCCTCCCTCTTCAAGCGATAGAAGGCGTATTTGTCCTTCGCCGCAGAGAACAACAGATAATTGATCACGCGCGTCCACAAAAGGCACACGAACGAAGCCGCCGCAAAGCAGATCACCGCCTGCGCCGCCACCGTGCCGAGCAGCGAACCGCCGATTAAAAACGCCAGCGAAGCAAGCACCGCCGCAACGCACACGTCCACCGCGGGCATAAGCGTCTTTTTAAACGCGTTCTTCACGGAAGAAGCCACCGTTTTGCCGAGCGAAACTTCCGCCTTGATCTTCTTGTATACGCGCGATTCTACGGTGAATATCAGGGCAAGCCCCGCCGCAAACAGCAGCGCGGATACCGCCGAAATCTCAAACGTCGCGCTCGTCACGAACGCGTACAAAAACGCCACGATCAAAAAGTACGTCACCGTGCCGTAAGCCATCGCCACGCCGTAACCCTTGTACAAAATCAAAGGCAGAATCAACGCGATCGCCAGAACGATCAACACCGCCGCATACAGCATCACTTTGCCGTTTTCGCCGTACACCGCTTCGTAAGAAGCGATCTCCGTCTTGTCGGAATCGAACGAATAGCCGCTGTCGCCCTGCGTGTAATGCAGCGCGGAATCGAGAGTCGCCGCAAGAATTTTGCCCGCTTCTTCGCTGTTCAACCCGATCGCCCAGGTGTTGCCCGAAAGATTTTCGAAGTACGAACCCGTGGGGTTAAGCACCGTGTTTTCGCCGATTTTAATTGTAATCGTGGAAGAGCCGGAAGAGAACGTATTTAAAATTTCCGAACCCTTGTCCGTGGCTTTGATTTGCAGATACGCGCTCGCGCCCCAGTTGGTGGTTTTCACTTTAAACGACTTGAAATAATCCGTCGCGGTTTCCAGCTTGCCGGGGTAGGTGTCCGTGCCGTCCGAAATCGTCAATTCGCCCGTGTAGGCAAAGCTCGTAAGCGCGGAAGAAGCCGAAGAACTCACGCTCGCGCGCGGCACTTTCACTTCCAGCACGTAATCGTCCGCCACCGAAACGCAGAGCGAAGAATACTGCATCGAAGCGTAGCGCGCCGCCACGAGATCGGCGGTTTCTTCAAACCACGCCTTAAACGCGTCCGTCACTTCGTACTTGCCGCCGTTTTCGCCCGCCACGTGCCGCATCACCTTATCGTCTTCGTTTTTGGAAAGGTACACGCCGCCGTGTTTCTCATACGAATCCATATACTCCTGCAACTTTTCCGCGCCTTCCTGTTCGGAAATCGAACGGCAGTTGCTGTCGTATTCCGTGGCGGAAATCACGCCCGCGGGATAGTACCGCGCCACGTAGCCGCCGCCCAATTCCTCGTCGGTATCGTACAGCGTAACCACGGGATTCCACGTTTTCACCGAGTCCTTTTTAAAAACGGACAGGTGGAACGTAGGGAACACCGCCACGGCGCACAATACAACGATCACGATGGTAATCAAAGTAAGCAATACCACCGATTTCTTTTTGCCCATTGTAAAGCCTCCTGATAATTTGCTTTTCTCTTTCGCCGCACGCCGCACGCGCAAACCCGCAAACGCGAACGCCCGCAAAGCCGCGCGATGAAAAAAGAAAATAATATACCGATACTTATTTATTATACATTATAAAGGGCTTGTCCGTCAAGTCATATCGCGGGCATTTGCGCGTTTTTTCTTAAAAAAATCACACTCACGCGAAAAAAAGTCGCTTCAAGCGACTTTTTCAAATCGTTTCCGGGTTTTATCGCTTCGCCACGCTTACGAACATGCCGCAGATCATGCCGATCGCCGCGCCGAACAGCAGCTCGAAAATAATCCCCGCGCCGATCGAAGCTTCCGCCGCGGCGGAAAATACAAAACAAGTGAGAAGACCGAATAATACGCCGGCGACAAGACCTTTCAGCCAACCTTTGCCGTCTTTGAAAGAGAGAAGCGCGGCAAGGAAAAGGGAAAGAATTTTCGCCGCGATTCCGGTAATTTTCACCGCCGCCGCACTCAGCGTTAAAAAGCGGGAAACCGCCGCGAGCAGCGCAGCGAAAAGCACGCATAAAAGCGTGGCGATCGCCGCGCCTTTCAGAGCCTGATAAAAAAACGATCTTTTCAGATTTTCCGCCGACATAGAAAGCCTCCTTGCAGACGAAGCGCACCCGCGCCGCCCTGCCTGCTTTTTATT
>CALARO010000222.1 GCA_937888935.1 uncultured Clostridia bacterium | reverse complement strand
CCGGGAACAGAGCCGTGGAAGAAGGCTCGCTCAGATATAAGCTCGCTTTCGAAATGGGCAAGGCGCTTGTGGATAACGGGTACAGAGTACAATCCGGCGGTCTCGGCGGCATTATGCGCGCGGTGATGAAAGGCGCGCACGCAAGCGAAAAATATAAAGAAGGCGATACCATCGCGCTTGTGCCGTCGTTCGATACCGAAATCGCCAACGAATACGCCGATATTTCCGTGCCGACGGGGCTGGACGTGATGAGAAACGCGCTCGTTGCCAACGCGGACGCGGTGATCGGCGTGGGCGGCGGCGCGGGTACGCTTTGCGAATACTCGTTCGCGTGGTCGTTCAACCGCCTGGTGATCGCGTTTGAAAATTCGGGCGGGTGGAGCGAAAAACTCGCGGGAACGCGGCTCGACGATGTGGTGCGCTACGAAAATATTCCGGACGACAAGGTGTACGGCGTGACTACGCCCGAGCAGGCGATTAAAATTTTAAACGAGAAAATCAATCTGTACACGCGCCGGCATCAGGGCATCGGCAGGGTGTAAAATTTCGCATAAAACGCAATTAAAAACGCCGCGGAAATGATTTTCCGGGGCGTTTAACGTTGTTTCGTTGCGATTTACATTACCACGATGTCTTTTTCTTTGAATTGCTCTTTGAGCGACTGCGGGAAGGCTTCGTCGGTGATCAGCACGTTGATATCTTCGGGGCGGGCGAACGTGTAGGGCATGATTTTGCCGATTTTCGAAGAATCGAGCATCATGTACACGAATTTCGCCTTTTTGCGCACGAATCGCAAAAGATCCGCTTCTACCTGCGCGCCGCACGAAAAGCCGCTTTCCGGGGTGAACGCCGAAGCCGAGATAATCGCAAGCTCGAAGTTTGTGTCCGCAAAATACTGCGCCGCGAGCGGCGAAGCGGTGGATAAATTATCCTTGATTAAAAGTCCGCCGAGAAGATTTACGGTGACGTTTTTCTTCTGCGCGAGTTCCTGCGCCACGGCGATGCCGTTCGTGAACACGTTGCATTTCATATCGGGCAGTTCCTTGGCGAAATAGAGAGCCGTTGTGCCGCCGTCGATAAAAATCGACGTGCCTTCGTCTACGAGCATGGCCGCCTTTTGCGCGATGGCGATTTTTTCGTCGGTGTGCAGGGTGGTTTTTTTCACATACGGCTCGCCCGACGTTTTCTGCACGTCTTTTACGGACAGCGCGCCGCCGCGGATACGGATGATTTTGCCTTCTTCTTCAAGCTGGAAAAGATCGCGCCTGAGCGTCATCTGCGATACTTTCGGGAAGTATTCTTCTAATTGTTCGAGCGTCATCTTGCCGCGCTTGTTGATGAGTTCCGCAAGTTCTTCGATTCTTTCGCGTTTCATTTTTTAACTTACCTTCTTTGATAAATTCGGTTTGCTATTAAAATTTATCACAAAATTCACAAAAATGCAAGTGTTTCGGGATAGTTTTCATAAAAAAATTATCGAAACGCACAAAAAAATACAAATTGCAACAGTCCGGCGCGAAAAACGGCGGCGGAAACGGACGAAAGAAAAGTGAAAAATTGCGCGGCGTTTCGGCGATAATTGGCAATAAATAGTTGTATTTTTAAGCAAAATATGCTATAATAATTAAAATTGCGTACGCTATACCTTTTTTGCTTGTTTTTGCAAAGAAAAAACGGCGGCGCAAGGGAGAGAAAATCGTGGAAAATTACGCTTTCGTTGCCGATCTCGACGATTATTTTTGCGAAAAGTACGCCAATTACGACAGAATGTGCGTGCTGAAAGGCTACGTGATGCCCAAAATGCAGACGACGCAGCGGCGCGAGGACGGCACGGATTATTCTTACACGCTTCCGCCCGAAACGATGCGGCTGAGCTTGCAGGAAAACAAAGCTTCGCTTTTATCGCAGCTGAAAGAGCGCATGGCGGATTATACGTTTTCGTTTTCGTTTCGGCCGCTCGGGTTTTTCGAGCGCGGGCGATGTAACCGCTCGAAGTACTCGTTTAAAAAGGTGTTTGCGGGCGTTTGCGCGAAGTATTCGATTACCGCCGAGCAGGCTCTTAGCGTGACGGACATCAGCGAAAAGACGAAGAAACGGATTTTGAAAGGGGCGTATTATCCCACGAAAAACCTGCTTTTCACTCTGGCTCTGGCGTGCGGGTTTTCGATGCAGGATACGGAAGCTTTGATGGGCGTTTGCGGCGTGAGCTTCGATTACGCGATAGTGAAAGACGTGGTGATTTCGTATCTGCTTGTGAATAAAGTGCATAATGCGGAAATGATAGACGCGGCGATGGAAGAGTATGCTGTGGACGGCTTATTCTTCATTTGCGAGTAAGCGTTGCACGCGCTTGAAAAGCGGCGCAATACTTTGACTCGCTACGCGAGAGCAAATGCCCAAGCTCCGCTTTTGCGGGCTTTACGCTTAATGTGTAACTGCCCCTCATCACCGCCGCTGCGAGGCAGAGCTTCCCCCGGGGGGGGGGGAAGCCTTGGAATAAGGCAAAAATAAAAAAAGGCTATACTATGAAAATTTATAATTCGTTGACAAGGCAAAAAGAAGAATTTATTCCCATGGAACAGGGAAAGGTGAAAATGTACGCGTGCGGTATCACCGTTTCCGGCGAGGCGCATGTGGGGCATGGCTATCAGGCTCTCATTTACGACATTATGCGCAAGTATCTCGAAAAAAAAGGTTTCGACGTTACCTACGCGCGCAACTACACCGACGTGGACGATAAAATTATTATGAAATCCCGCGAAACCGGGATTCCCGCCGATATTTACGCGGCGAAAATGATCGAAAACATCAACGGCGTGATGCGCCGCTTCCACGTGGACGATCCCGATCTGTGGCTGAAAGCCACCGAAAATATCGGCAATATCATCTCTTTCATTCAGGGCTTGATTGAGAAAGGTCACGCCTACGCCACGGCGGACGGCTGCGTTTATTTCGACGTGGACACCTACCCCGCTTACGGTCATTTATCGGGGCGCAATCTCGAAGACGCGCTCGACGGGGTGCGCGTGGACAACGACGAACAGAAAAAGCACGCCTACGATTTCGCGCTGTGGAAGGCGGCGAAGCCGGGCGAAATCGCGTGGGATTCGCCGTGGGGCAAAGGTCGCCCGGGGTGGCATATCGAATGTTCGGCGATGAACCGCGCGGCGT